>CAZSSI010000159.1:0-3375 GCA_964609345.1 uncultured Verrucomicrobiota bacterium
ACCTGCGGCAGTTTGTATTTTTTCGCCAGCATGACGCCTTCTTTGATGTGCGAGACGATTACCAGCGTGCTCATGCTTGGCGTTAGATCATCGTGCGGATTTTCAGAGAACTGAATATTTTCGCTGAAGAAGCCGGGCTTCACCAGTTTGCCGATGTCGTGGAAGTAAGCGCAGACGCGCAGCATCAGCCCGTTGGCGCCGACGGCTTCGGCGGCGTTCTGCGCCAGGCTGGCCAGCATCAGCGAGTGATGATAGGTGCCGGGCGCGTTAATGGCCAAACTCTGAAGCAGCGGATGGCTCAGATCGGAAAGTTCAAGCAGGGAAATGTCGGTGGTGATTTTGAAGAGGTGTTCAAAGACCGGAATGAGCAGAAGAGCCAGCAGGGCGCTGGCCAATCCGCACAGCATGGCCGTGCCGATTTGAGGAAGAAGCACCTGCCACGACAGATGTTCGAGCACGGCCATTACCAGCGCGAAAATAACTTCGACCGCGCCGATCCAGAATCCTGCGCGGAACAGCGCGGTACGGCGTTTGACATCGCGGGTGGTGTAGATGGCCGCAACAGAAGTTATCAGGCCGAGCACAAACACATCGAAGCTTCCGCCGAGCAGTGTTGCGAGAGCAAAGCTGACCCAGAATCCGGCGACCAGCCCCGGCGCGACGCCGAGCAAAATGGAAGCCAGTAGCGGCGCGATGGAAAGCGGCAGGGCAAAGTGGAGTAGGGTTGCAGGTAGCAGTTGCAGATCCACTGTGGCGTAAAGCAACCCTTTGCCGATAATCAGCGGCATGGCGCAGAGCGTTACCAGTAGAAGCATCCGCCGCCGGCTGCGGAGCAGTAACGGTTGCACGATGCCGGCGACCGCCGCACTGAGCGCGAGGCCGATCAGTAGCAGAAATCCGTTGCCCGCCAGTCGCTGGATGCGTTCCGCGGAAGTTTCCAGTTCGCTCAGCCGCTGTTCGTGCGCGGCCAGCCGTTTGAGAGTCTGCTCGGTCACCGTGTCGCCGCTGCGGGCCAGAATGGTGCCGGCGCTTACCGGTTCAACGACTGAATCGACGAGTGCGATCGCCTGTGCTCGGCGCGCATCGGTTTCAGCGGCATCGTACGCCAGATTGGGCCATAGGCACGGCGCGATCAGCGCGCGGATGTTTTTTTCTTCGTTGCGGCTTTCGCGCGGAAGCTCGTGGAGAATTTCTGCTGTTGCCACTTTGAGCGCATCGGACTGCTGGACAAAGCTGTCGAGCGTGCGGATCACGTCGGTCTTGCCGCCGCGCAGCGCAATTTTTCCGGACGGGGCTTTGCCGTTGAATTTTGTCTGCGCGTCGCTGGCGGAAATAATGCCGCGCGAACTGGTGTTGGAAAGCGCTGTAAAAATGATGGTCTGGACATCAACCTGTTTGTCCGTCGGGATGATTTCCGCCAGCTGGTTGGTGGTCAGTAACAGTCTCGCGTTTTCGATGGCGGAGGTATCAATGGAGAAAACCGGCAGAACGGCATCGGCGGCGGCGCGCTGTCCAGCCTGTGTGGCGGCTATATTTTCGGCGAGGAAGTCAACCGACGCTGCAACGGTTTCAGGGGCTTTTTGTCCGAGTGCCAGCGTTTGCGGACGAAGCATCCGTCCGCTGTAAAAGAGCATGATCAGCGCGACCCAAAGAAAAACGGCCAGTAGCAGATTGAAAAACGGAAACCGTCGCGCCGTTTTCCGGACGGTGACGTTTTTGGTCGCGCCGCCGCGATAATTTGATTTTTTGAAAAAATTCCGTTTCAAAGCAGGCCTCTGTTTCTGGGGGCTTTATACCCTGTCGCGGTGCTGTGCGCGAACAGTTTTCTGCATCAGCGGACGGTGAGGGTCTGGCCGTCGTAGCAGACAATCATGCCGGGGAGGACTTTCCGGCGCAGGCGCAGTTCCGTTTCGCCGTTCACGGTGACGAGACCTTCGCTGATGACAACTCGTGCTTCGCCGCCGGTACCGCAGAGTCGCGCGGCTTTCAGCAGCTTATCCAGTTCGATGTAGTCGCCAGTAATGGTGAACTCATCCATGTTTTTTCCTCTGTGCGCGAACCATTTGTAGCTCTTCATGGGTGGCGCGGCGGCGGTTATAGAGCGCGGCGACTTTCTCGTCGAGAGCTTCCCAATCTTCGGGGGACGCCGGGGTGTCGTAATCCCAGCGCTCTTCGTCGGAGCGCTTGAACTGCCATTTGATTCCCTTATCCATGGAAACCGCAATGCGCACGGTACGCTTCACGCCGTCCTCGAGTTTTTCAATCCATTCAATATCACGTTTCATTTTCGTCCTAACACTTAGTCCTGCATCAGAGGTCGAAATAGTACGCTTGAGGATGGTGAGTGACGAGCGCGAAGGTTGAAACTTCCGGGTCGGCCATGAAGAGTTCGGTGACGTTCAGGCCAATGCGATCCGTGTCGAGCAGGTCGCGGCAGACTTTGTTCATCGCTAGATCGGGGCAGGCGGCATAGCCGAAACCGAAGCGGCTCTGGTCGAGTTTGCGTTTCCAGATTTCGGAAAGCGTTAACTCGCCCTCATCCGAACCCCAAAGTAGACGAATCTGCCGGTGCCAGGTTTCTGCCAGCGCCTCGGCGGTCATCACGGCCAGGCCGTGGAAGAGCAGATAATCCTGATAACGGTCGGCGGCGCGCAGTTCGTGTTCTTTGATCGCCACCTTGTTTCCGAGCGTGACGGCCATTAGCGCACAGATATCGTGATCGGGACGGAAAAAATCGGCGAGACAAAGCTTCGCCCCTTTTTTGCTGCGAGGGAAAGGCATCGGAATTTTTCCGCCCGCCGGATTTTCGAGAAGGAAGGTATCGCCTTCGGAATGACAGTTGAAGAAGCCGTGAATGATTTTCGGTTCAAACACCGTGCGGGCGATTCGCTTCATCTCTTCGATCTGCGGATAAACTTCGTCGGCGAGCAGTTTCTGGTATTCGTCGTCGGAGAGCTTGCCCTGTTTGTAGCCCCACGCGCCTTTGATCATGCCGTTCAGGTCGAGATATTTCCAGATGGCGTCGAGCGGGATGTTTTCCGTCACGGTTGTACCGATGCGGACTTCCGGTACCGGAATATCGCGGGCAATCGGCTCCGCCGGTTTTTCGTCCACTGGTTTTACTTCGCACCCAACACCGTCACGCGTCGGCGCGACATAGTCGGGCAGTCTGCCGGTGTCTTTCAGCGCCTGCATTGCAGCCAGTCCGGCAAAGGCATCTTTGCAGTAGAGCACCTGACCGGAATAGTGCGGACGGCAGGCTTGATCGACAAACTCTTCCGACAGCGCCGCTCCGCCAAGCAGGATCGGCGTTTTAAATCCGGCGTGTTCGAGAATCTTCATATTCTCGGCCATGACGGCGGTGGATTTTACCAG
>CAZSSI010000160.1:0-3284 GCA_964609345.1 uncultured Verrucomicrobiota bacterium
TCCAGCCGAGCACTTTCTTCGCTTTGGTTGAATCAGAAATGAGGCGGGTGCAGTCGCCGGCGCGGCGCGGCTGGAGTTCTGCCGGAATCGGGTGACCGGTGACGGCGCGGGAAACCTCGATCACTTCCTTAACGGAGTAGCCGTCGCCGTTACCGAGATTGAAGGCGCCGGTAATGCCGGATTTGAGGGCCAGAATATGAGCCTGCGCCAGATCGCGGATATGAATGTAGTCGCGGATACAGGTTCCGTCGGGCGTGTCGTAGTCATCGCCGAAAATGTAGATCTTTTGCCGTTTGCCGAGCGGTACCTGCAGAACGAGCGGAATCAGATGGGTTTCGGGCGCGTGGTCTTCGCCGTATTTGGCCGTAGCGCCGCAGGCGTTGAAGTAGCGCAGAAAGACACACTCTACACCGTGAATCTGCTGCGCCCACGAAAAGATTTTTTCGCAGAGCAGTTTGGATTCGCCATAAACGCTCTCCGGCTTCTGCGGGAGGCTTTCGTCCATCGGCATTTTTTCGGGCGACCCGTACGTGGCGCAGGTGGAGGAGAAGATCAGTTTTTTGCAGTCCGCCGCAACCATGGCTTTCATCAGATTGAGCGAACCGTAGACGTTGTTTTCGAAGAACGGGAGCGGGTTAACCATCGATTCGCCGACTTCGATGTAAGCGGCGAAATGAATAACGGCTTCCGGCTTCACCTTTTTCAGCGCGGCTTCGATGGTTTCGGACTGGCGCAAATCACCTTGAATGAATTTGGCGCGCGGATCAATCGCGGCGAGGTGCCCGCGCTCCAGATTGTCAAACACGGTCACGTCGTGCCCCGCATCGCAAAGCATTTCGGTGGTGACACTGCCAATATATCCGGCTCCGCCGACAACAAGAACTTTCATTATCTCTCCCGATTGCATGAAATCAAGCGGGGAAGATACCGCCGCAACGTGTCCCCGCCAAGCCTTTCCAGCACCGAAGCACACCGGAAAACTTTATCAATCCCGCATTAGACCCAGCGCGGCATAGCCGCAACTAAAGAAAAAATCTGATCAAAATGATTTAGGACAAAATAATTCTGCCGCCCTGTTTCTCCATTATTTTGTCCCCAATTATTTTGATTTAAATCGCCCTGCTTAGCTCTGGCTGGAGAAGAGTCCAAGGATGAAAACGTGCCCCGAAGCCTCGGGGTCTTCGACATAAAAAACAAGAAGTTGACGGATAGGAGTACGAAGAAGCGTTCTTGCCTATAAGCCGGCGGATCATTACTCTGTCAGCAGTTTTAACGGCGGCCAGAAAGCAATTATGCGTTTGAACAGAAAAAACAGCTCGAACGATGTTCCCCGTATGTTGGGAATGACGTTTGCTCAGGGAGTAGCCCTGCTCTATCTATTGGTTGCCGGATTGTGGATTTACTTTTCCGATAAGCTGGCTGAATGGCTGACAGAAACAGCAAGTCAATTGCGCCTTCTCTCAATCTATAAGGGCTGGTTTTTTGTCGTGGTTACTGCGGGATTACTTTTTCTGGTTCTAAAGCGTTTTATCTTCAAGACTCAGTCCTCCCAGCAACAGCTGCGCGAAAGCGAAGAGGAGTTTCGCAACCTGGCCGAATCCATGCCGCAAATCGTGTGGGCCACTCGCACCGATGGATGGAACGTTTATTTCAACCAGCAGTGGGTGGACTACACCGGGATGACGCTGGAAGAGAGTTACGGCCATGGATGGAATGTGCCGTTCCACCCCGAAGACCGGCAACGCGCCTGGAATGCCTGGCAAAATGCAACTCAACACAAAGCCAGTTACTCGCTGGAATGCCGCCTGCGCCGTTTCGATGGCACCTACCGCTGGTGGCTGATTCGCGGAGTTCCGCAACTCAATGCGGCGGGAGAAACGGTTAAATGGTACGGAACCTGTACCGATATTGAGCAGGTGAAGCAGGCGGAAACCACCCTGCTTGAAAGTCAGGCCATTTTGCAGGCGGCAATGGATAACAGTCCGGCGGGCATCGCCATTGCCGACGCGCCGGACGGCAAGCTGCGCTACGTGAACGAGGCCGGTCTATTCATCCGTGGCGGCACCGATAAGGAGCTCGTCAAAAATATCGGCATCGAACAATACGTTGCTAGCTGGAAAATTCTACATCTCGACGGCACGCCTTACCGGAGCGAAGAGGTTCCGCTGGCCCGGGCGGTGCTGCATGGAGAGCATTGCAGCGAGGAATTTATTGTCCGCCGTGCAGACAACGAAGATCGCTTGGTCTGGGCCACCGCCGCCCCGATCAAAAACGAGCAGGACAAAATTACCGCCGGAATCGTTATTTTCCTGGATGTCACAGACAAGAAAATCGCAGAACAGAACCTGCACGCCCGCAATCAAGAACTCGAACGGTTCAATAAAGCCGCCGTCGGACGCGAGCTGCGCATGATTGAACTGAAGAAAGAGGTGAACGCGCTTTGCCGTGAGCTCAGAAAGCCCGTGCCATATCCGGTGCAAAATTCTGCCGGACATGAACAGGAGTCCGCCTAATGGAAAGACTCGATCATCTGCTGAATCTGATTGATCCCGCAAAGCGTCCGGATGTAGAGGCGCTGATCCGCCGTATTCAAGCGGATCACGCCGCAGAACTTGACGCCGCAACCCGTTCGCAGAATGAGGCCCGGCTGGCGGCACTCAACATGATGGAAGACGCTGTGCTGGCCAAAGATCGGCTGGAGCTGACGCAATTCGCGCTCGACAACTCTTCAGACGGGGCCTTCTGGATCACATTCGATGCCTCATTCACTTATGTGAATGAGGCGGCCTGCCTCAAGCTGGGATATTCCCGCGACGAACTGCTTTCAATGACGGTTCACGATATCGATCCAGATTTTCCAAAAGAAGCTTGGTTGAGCCACTGGCAAGAAATGAAAGCCACCGGATCAATGCGGTTTGAAACACATCACAAATCCAAAAGCGGGCACATCCATCCGGTTGAGATTTATGGCACTTTTATCGTCCGGCACAACAAGGAATATATTTTTGCATTTGCCCACGACATCACCGAGCGCATTCGGATGCAGGAAGCCATTGAGAAGCGGATTCTGGCGCTGACCCGCCCGCTGGAAGACAGTCAGACAATCGCTTTTGATGAACTGTTTGATCTGAAAGAAATCCAGCGCATTCAGGATGAATTCGCCGCCGCCACCGGCGTGGCTTCCATCATTACACAAATCGACGGAACGCCGATCACCCAACCAAGCAAATTCACCCATCTTTGCAGCAACATCATCCGCAAGACCGAAAAAGGCTGTTCCAACT
>CAZSSI010000161.1:0-3283 GCA_964609345.1 uncultured Verrucomicrobiota bacterium
TGCGCGGACGCAGATGAATCATTTGATCCCAGCTGTGGGCGAGATTGAAGGTGGCGCCGGCGTAGACATTCAGTTCATCGCGCCAGCCTTCGGGCGTCATCATCTTTTCTTCCACGATATGCTCGCGCAGTCCGGTCATGCCGCCGCGTGTTTCCATGATGTTGAGTACGGTTTCGCGGAAGGCCGTTTTCTTCTTCTCCCAGTCGATGTCGCTGCGCAGGTTGGGCATGGGAACCAGAACGTAGACGGCGGAGTGGCCTTCCGGCGCGAGAGTTGGATCGGTGATGCTGGCGTTGCGAACGTAAACCGACAGGTCGCTGTCCGGTTCGCGCAGGTGGAAAATATCGTCCACGTTTTTGCGGTAGTCTTCGGCGAAGAAAATGGTGTGGTGCGGCAGGTCGTACTGCTTGTCGAGACCTAGATAGAGCATGAACGTGGAGCAGGAAAACTTTTTCTTTTCCAGTTTGGCGGGACTGTATTTTTTCAGCACGCCCGGCGCGAACAGGGTGGAGGCCGCGTAGGCGAAGTCGGCGTTGATGATGACTTCATCGGCCTCAATGATCTCGCCGCTTTCAAGTTCCACGCCGCGGGCCGCGCCGTCGCGCACGAGGATCTGTTTGACCGGTGAACCGAGGTGAATCTCCGCGCCGTTTTTGCGGGCGGTGTCGGCCATCGTGTCCGAGATTCGGCTGAGCCCGCCAATCGGGTGATAGATGCCAAAGGCGTGTTCGATATAGGGAATAATGGCGAACATTCCGGGGCACTCCCACGGCGACATGCCGAGATATTTGGCCTGGAAGGTGAACGAGAGCGCCAGTTTCTCTTCGTGGAAATTTTTCACCATGATGTCGTAGAGGCTTTTGCCGAGCGCCAGATGCGGCACCGCCTTGATCAAATGCGGGGAGAGAAAGGCGCGCCAGGTGTGGTACGACTTTTGGAGGCAGGGATAGAGCGCATCGAAGCGCTTTTTCTCGCGCTCGAAGAAGGGGCCGTACGCCTCTTCATGACCGGGGAAGACGCGGGCGATTTCGGCCTTCATCTTTTCCGCGCCGTTAGTGGGTTCAATAAACTTGTCTTCAAACTGAAGGCGGTACATCGGCTCTAGTTTGCGCATCTCCATCAGCTCATCGCAGGTCGCGCCAGCCTCCTCGAACACCTCGTCGAGAATCGGTTTGAGCATCAAAAACGTCGGGCCGATATCAAACGTGTAGGGGCCGAGATGGAACGCGCCGTTGCGTCCGCCGACCCGGTTTTGTGCTTCGAAAACTGAAACACGGAAACCCCGTTTCGCCAGAATCATCGCCGAGGTTAATCCGCCCGGCCCGGCTCCGATCACGATGACATGCTTGTTGATCATAAAACACTCCCGCTTGGTGGAGTGACCCTACGGCTTATTTAGAGAAAAAAGAAGTCTCGTTTTAAGCACATGTCGGGTAATGTGCGGGTATGTTCAGCCGACTGTTTGTCAGTTTAAACAACCTGCTAACCCGTTTGCGCCGGGTCAAGGTGTCCCCGAAAAACCTGCTGTTGCTCGTTCCCCGTTGTTTGCAAAAAAACGGTTGCGCGCAGACGTTGGGCGAAACTATCGACGCCTGCAAGGCCTGCGGACAATGCAACGTCACCGAGCTGCTGGCGATCCGCGACGAATTCGGGATCCATTGCAGTCTGGCCGCCGGCGGACGCGAAGCTCTGGCTTTTGTGCGCGATCCAAAGGTCAAAGCGGTGGTTGCTGTCGCCTGCGAAAAAGAGCTGACGCAGGGCATCCTGGCCGTCTTTCCGAAACCGGTACTTGGCGTGCTGAACATCCAGACCAACGGCCCCTGCCGTAACACGCATCTCAACCCCGACCTCGTCCGCGCCGCTATCCGTTCCATGCTGAAAGATTAGTCTCCGGCAAAGAAGCGGTAGGCGCGTTTCATGGCGTTTAGTGAGAGTTTGACGGGCGGGTAGATGGCTTTTAAATCCATGCGAGTTGAGCGGGTCAATACGATCCGATCGTGGCTGAATTCATTAAACCCCGCTTGGCCGTGCGTGGCGCCCCATCCACTGGCTCCCCGTCCGCCGAAGGGCAGTTCTTTCGGAATCAGCTGGCTGACGGTATCGTTGATACAAACTCCGCCGGAGGGAATCGCATTCATGAAACGCTGTTGTTTCGCACGATCATCGGTGAAGAGGTAGAGCGCGAGCGGGGCGGGGCGGGCGCGGCAGAAGTTGATGACTTCATGTTCGCTGTCGTAAGGCAATACGGGTAGCAGCGGTCCGAAAATTTCCTCTTGCATGACGGCGCTGTCGCGCGGCGGGTCGGAAATCAGCGTTGGCGCGATGTAGAGATCGTCCGCGTCGCGGACGCAGTTCGGCGCCAGTGCAACGAGCCGATCGAAGTGGTGCCGGTTGACGATGCGTCCGAAGTCGGGGCTTTGCTGCGGATCGTTTCCGTAAAACTCCGCGATGGTTTTTTCCAAGGTTTGGAAAAATCCGGTTAGCAGTTTTCGCGGTATCCAGACGTGATCGGGCGCGACGCACAGCTGTCCGGCGTTCATGAAGCGTCCGCGCACGATGCGCCGCGCGGCGACATCTAAATTGGCGTCGTCGCAGACGATGGCCGGATTTTTTCCGCCGAGTTCCAGCGTGGTCGGAATCAGTTTTTTCGCGGCGGCTTCAGCAACCTTGCGGCCGATCTCTGTTCCGCCGGTGAAGAAAATGTGGTCGAACGGTTGGTCTAAGAGCATTTCGGCGGTTTCGCGTCCGCCTTCGACGAGCCGGATGTAAGCGGGATCAAAGGTGGTTTCGATCAGTTTACGGAGAACGGCGGAGGTGTGCTGGGTCAGTTCGGAGGGCTTGATGACGGCACAGTTACCGGCGGCGATGGCGGCGACGAGCGGGGAGAGCACCAGTTGCACGGGATAGTTCCACGGGCCGATGACTAGTACAACGCCCTTCGGTTCCGGAATTACCCGCCCGCTAGCTGGCCAAACCCCGGCCGGAGCTGGGACGCGTTTTGCGCGGCTCCATTTTTTTAGATTTTTGAGCGCGTGGCGGATTTCGCTCTGCACGTAACCGGTTTCCGAGGTGTAGGCGTCGAGCGGCGATTTGCGCAGATCGGCATAGAGCGCGTCGTGCAGTTGGGCTTCACAGGCTTCCAGCGCATTGGCCAGTTTACGGAGTTGTTCGCAGCGAAAAGCAAGGTTTCGGGTGGCACCGCTTTCGAAAAAGTGCCGCATGGGATCAATCTGGAATTGGTTGTTCATCGCGCTTGGCGGCATGCTCGGTCATGTCTAGACTC
>CAZSSI010000162.1:0-3204 GCA_964609345.1 uncultured Verrucomicrobiota bacterium
GCGATGCCACAACAGGGATCACAGCGCTGAATTTCGGTCACAGCTGTTTAAGCGCTTCCTCACGGATCACACGACCCATTTCTGAAGTCGAAGCTTTCTTATATCCTTCGCGCCACAGGTCGGCCGTGCGGTAATTCTGCGCCAGTGCGGCTTCGTAGCCTTTGCGGATGGCGGCGGCGGCTTTGGCTTCGCCAAGAAAGTCGAGCATCATGGCGGACGACAGCATCATTGCAACCGGATTAGCTTTGCCTTGACCGGCGATGTCCGGCGCTGAACCGTGAATCGGTTCGAACAGTCCATATTTTTCGCCGAGGCTGGCGGACGGCAGCAGTCCGAGCGACCCGCCGAGCGTGGCGGTCGTGTCGGAAAGAATGTCGCCGAAGATATTGCCGGTCAGAATCACGTCGAACTGGCGCGGGTTGAGAACCACCTGCATCGTCGCGTTGTCGATGTACATGTGATTGAGCTCAACATCAGGGAATTCTGTTTCGTGCACGCGCTTGACGGTGTCGCGCCACAGGCGGGAGACGGTCAGCACGTTGGCTTTGTCCACGGAGGTAACCTTGTTGCGGCGTTTGCGCGCCCATTCGAATGCCACGCGGGCAACCCGTTCAATTTCCGGAACGGTGTAGCGCATGGTGTTGAACGCTTCAAAACCGTCGTTGCCGGTCGGCTGGCCGAAATAAATGCACCCGATCAGTTCGCGCACGGTCAGCAGGTCAACGCCGGTCACAGCTTCCGGACGGAGCGGAGAGGAGTCAGCCAGCGCCGCCGGAACAGAAACCGGGCGCAGGTTGGCAAAGACACCGAGCTCTTTACGGATTTTGAGCAGGCCGGACTCCGGACGCAACGCGCCGGTCAGGTGGTCCCATTTCGGTCCGCCCATCGCGCCGAGAAGCGTTGCGTCGGAAGCTTTGCAGGCGGCAATGACGTGGTCGGGCATCGGATCGTTGTACTTGTCGATCGCGGCGCCACCGGCGGCCTGTTCGTTATATTCCAGTTTAAATCCGCATTTGGCTGACACCGCATCCAGCAGCTGAATGGTTTCCGCCATCACTTCGGTGCCGATGCCGTCGCCGGCCATCACAGTAATTTTATACGTTTTAGACATGCTAACCTGCTTTCTTCCTTTAAACTCCGGGGAAATTAAGACGGCGTTTTTATCACTCCGCCCAAGCCTTGGAAACAGAATTTATGGGAAAAGGACTGATCCTCTTTGATATCGACGGAACCCTGTTGCATGCGCCGGGCGGACGCGCCGCTTTCGCGCAGGCCTTCAAAGAAGCCTTTGGTTGGGAGCAGGGCGTTGAGCATATCAACTTCTACGGCGCGACCGACCTGAATGTCTTTCGCGGAATTTGCGTCGAACGCGGCGTCGAATCGACGCCGGACATGGAGCGCGCCTTTTTCGAACGGCTTGCCCCGGCGCTTGAAACACGGCTGGCCGAACGTCCGCCGACGCTTTTTCCGAATGTTGAAAACGTTCTTCGCGCCGTTTCGGTGGATTGGAAACTCGGCCTCGTCACGGGTAACATTGAAGCGACAGCATGGGCCAAACTGCATCACGCCGGTATAGCACACTATTTTGACTTCGGTGGTTTCGGCTGTACGCACGCCGACCGCGCCGAAATCGCCCGGCAGGCGTTGAAAGCTTCCGGCGTTGAACGTCCGGGGAAAGTTTTTCTGATCGGTGACACGCCTAATGACATTAATGCCGCCAAGGTCAACGGCTTCATCGCCATCGCCGTCGCCACCGGCGGCTTCGATTCGGCGGCCTTGGAAAAAGCTGGTGCAGATTTTGTTTTCGAAAATCTAACGGATACGGAGAGATTGCTCTCCATTCTGGAAAGCGGAATGGTGGAATAGAGGAAGGATGAGGTACTGGAATGTTGGAATGCTGGAATAGTGGAATGGTGCGTAAGAACCTGACCAATGCGCATCGAAGAGTCAAAAGAAGAGGTCTCGTGAACTTCAATATTCCACTATTCCATCGTTCCTTTATTCCGGCTCTCCTTCGCTCCATCATTCCAATATTCCTTTATTCCATCATTCCAATCATCCTGTGCTCCTGCACAGAAAAGGAGGCCCCGATGAAACAGCAGTTCCCTGTTCAGAAGACAGACGCCGAGTGGAAGAAAGAGCTGACGCCGGAACAATACCGCGTTTTGCGTCAGGCCGGAACCGAGCGGCCTTTCAGCGGAATTTACACCGACAACGACAAACCGGGAGTTTACCGCTGTGCTGCCTGCGGCGCGGAACTGTTCACATCCGGTTCCAAGTTCCATTCCGGATGCGGCTGGCCGAGTTTCGACGCGGCGGCCAAGGCGGGAACTGTCGTTCTCCGGCCCGACAACAGTCTCGGAATGACCCGTACCGAAGTGCTCTGCGCCAACTGCGGCGGACATCTTGGTCATCTTTTCGACGACGGCCCGACCGCCACCGGCATGCGCTACTGCATTAACTCCGAGTCGCTGAAGTTTGAGGAGAAGTGAGCCTGAGGCTCACGATGCGAGATGTGTGATCCGGGATTCGAGAGAAAAACTCCCGTATCTCGGGTCTTGCATCCCGTATCTCGTTACACAATCTCCACCAGTTCCAGTTCGAACGTCAGGTCTTTGCCGGCGAGCGGATGGTTGGCGTCGATGGTGACGGCATCTTCTTTGATCTCTTTAACGATCACGCCGAGCGGACCTTGAGGGCTCATCATCTGGAGTTGCATGCCGACGGAGAGTTTCATTTCCGGCGGAAAGTGGTCTTTCGGAATATCGCCGATCATCTCTTCGCGCGCTTCGCCGTAGGCTTCAGCCGATGGAATGGTCACGGTCTTTTTGCCGCCGACCGGCATATCGCGGACAGCGGAGTCGAAGCCGGGGATGACCATGCCTGAGCCGGTTTCAAATTCGAGCGGGTCGCGTCCGGCTGACGAGTCGAACTGCGTTCCGTCGTTCAGCGTGCCGGTGTAATGAATGCGTACTTTTTTGCCGTCTACGATCATCATATTTCCTGTGTCTCAGGTTAAATTGAGACGAAACCCTACAGAACGTGAGAGTAGAGACAATCAAAAACCAATTCATAAAACTCATTCTGACCGCGGATTTACCATTTATCCTAGAAAGGAAAATGGAACCACTACCAATCGCGGGCGGTATGAAATGATTTTGTCGACCATGATTTTGTCAAAATTCTTGGTTGCGGCTTTGCCGC
>CAZSSI010000163.1:0-3181 GCA_964609345.1 uncultured Verrucomicrobiota bacterium
CCTCGACCTGAGCGGATTCCAAACCATCGTGCCGTGCGGACTGGTCGGTCAGCCAGTCGCCTCGATGCAGACTGTTCTCGGCGATGCCTGCCCGCCAATGGATGCCGTGCGTGACCGGTTGTTGGCTAACTTCTCAGAAGTCTGCGGACGTAAGCTGGAGATGTTCCAATATCCGGAACTTCCGCCGGAGTTGCAAAAAATCGTTTAAGGAATCTGAGTAAAAAGAAAAACCCGCCCCGAATATTCGAGGCGGGTTTTCTGTTTCCGGTTGGCGGCCCTTACTGAGCGGTCGCTTTGTCTTCCGGAATACGCATGCAGTAGAACGACCGGTAGACGAAGACCAGCGCGACGGTGAAGATCACGCCGCCGATGGCGTACTTCATACCCGAATTGGTCATTGCCACGGCGATTTCCGTCGCCAGAAGTCCGAACAGCGTCGTGAATTTGATAATCGGGTTCATCGCCACCGACGAGGTGTCTTTGAAGGGGTCGCCCACGGTGTCGCCCACCACGGTGGCTGCATGCAGGTCGGTTCCTTTGGCGCGCAGATCGACTTCAACGATCTTCTTGGCATTGTCCCATGCGCCGCCAGCGTTGGCCATGAAGATGGCCTGGTACAGTCCGAAGAAGGCGATGGAGATCAGGTAGCCGATGAAGAAGAAGGGGTTGAAGAAGGCCAGCGAGAGAGCGAAGCAGAAGACGGCCACGAAGATATTGAACATCCCTTTCTGTGCGTAGATCGTGCAGATCTTGACCACTTCCTTACTGTCCTTAATCGAAGCGGTGTCCGCGTTCAGGTTCATGTTTTCTTTGATGTACACGACCGCACGGTAGGAGCCGGTCACTACGGCCTGTGTGGCCGCGCCAGTGAACCAGTAGATCACCGCGCCGCCCATGAGCAGGCCGAGGACGATTTCCGGACGAACTAAGCTCAGGCTTGAGATTACCGAGTTGATGCCGTCTGTGGTCTGGGCTCCCGTGAGAGCAAGTGTCGCATCAAACGCCATACCCGCCTTAAGCGCCGCCGCCCGAGCCATGTCAACGGCCGTGGTCTTGCCGAGCATCAGGATGATGCCGAAGATCATGGTCGTCGCTCCGACAACGGCCGTACCGATCAGCACCGGTTTGGCGGTCGCCTTGAACGTATTGCCAGCGCCGTCATTACGCTCGAGGTTGAGCTTGGCGTTTTCGAAGTCGGGCTTGAATCCGAAATCCTTTTCGATTTCTTTTGCGATGCCGGGGATCGATTCAATGCGGCTCAGTTCATAGACCGACTGCGCGTTATCGGAAACCGGGCCAAAGCTGTCCACCGCGATGGTAACGGGACCCATGCCGAGGAAGCCGAAGGCCACCAAGCCGAAAGCGAAGATCGGTGCTGCAAATTCCAGGCCGACCGGCATTAAACTGGCGACCGACGGGTGACCGGCCAGCAAAGCCGCAGCCAGCATCAGTATCAGCATGGTCAGACCTTCCCAGAATGCGGAGAAATTACCGGCAACAAAGCCGGAGAGAATGTTGAGTGAAGCGCCGCCCTGCTTGGAGGCGGTAACGACTTCCTTCACATGCTT
Source organism: uncultured Verrucomicrobiota bacterium (assembly GCA_964609345.1). GTDB lineage: Bacteria > Verrucomicrobiota > Kiritimatiellia > Kiritimatiellales > Tichowtungiaceae > Tichowtungia. The sequence continues at coordinate 1,569 of CAZSSI010000163.1, forward strand.
GGCGTTCGTGCTGGTGAATACCTTGGTGAATTCAGGAATCAGCGCGCCAGCAATGGTGCCGCAGGAGATGATGGTGGCGAGCACCCACCAGAGGTCTTTGTTCAGACCGGAGTTGGTCGCAAGCAGGAAGTAGCTGGCTACATAGGTGACTGCGATGCAGACCAGTGAGGTCACCCACACCAGCATGGTTAGCGGATGTTCCGGATCAAACGACTTGGCGTGTTTGAGTTTAGCGGTGAAGTACGCGTCGTTGGCGAGATAAGCCGCCAGCGCGGAAATGATCATCAGGATGCGCATGACGAAAATCCAGACGATCATCTGGGCGCAGAGCGTTCCGTCTCCAAGGACAAGTGCCAGGAAGGTGATCAGGGCCACGCCGGTCACGCCATAGGTTTCGAAGCCGTCGGCCGTCGGGCCGACGCTGTCGCCGGCGTTGTCACCGGTGCAGTCAGCGATTACGCCCGGATTCTTCGGATCGTCTTCCGGAAGTTTGAATACGATCTTCATCAGGTCGGAGCCGATGTCCGCGATTTTGGTGAAGATACCCCCGCAGATACGGAGGGCGGAAGCGCCGAGCGATTCGCCGATGGCGAACCCGATAAAGCAGGGGCCGCGCAGTTCGGCGGGGAGGAAAACGAGAATGCAGATCATGAAAAAGAGCTCAACGGTGATCAGCAGCATACCGACGCTCATTCCGGAGCGCATCGGGATGGCCAGGGCGTCCCACGGGGTGCCGCGGAGCGAAGCAAAAGCGCTGCGGCTGTTGGCGAAGGTGTTGATGCGCATACCGAACCAGGCCACGCCGTAAGAGCCGAGGATACCCAGAATTGACGCTGCGAGAATCAGCATGACGTGGGAAACCGGCATCTTTTGGAGGATCAGGAAGTAGTACAACATACAGGCGCCGATCAGCACCCACAGGATGGCCAGGAACTTGCCCTGCTGGGCGAGGTAGCTCTTGCAGGTTTCCCAGATGATCTGGGAGACGTCGCTCATGGATTTGTGAACCGGCAGTTTTTCGGTTTTGAAATACTGGACGAGGCCGAAGGCCAGCCCCAGAAAACAGACGCCGATACCGATCATCATCAGGTGCGTTCCTGAGACTCCGCCCAGAGAGGAGAAGGTCACCGCGCTCAGATCCGGAAGTTTGAGATCCGCTTCACTGGCCATAGCTGTTCCGGCGCTAAGTCCAAGAAAAGCCGCCGCCAAACTCACATACATTTTCCATTGCGAACGTATACTGCTCATAATCTCTTTTAACCTTTCTTGTAATGGCACCTTTTCGCCCGCCGTCACGGCATAGTCCTGTCACCCTGAAGTGATAGGAAATGTCTGTCGGGAGAACGAAATAAAAAACCGCTACAAGCTACTTTCTTGCCCACTTAAGCGCAAGGAAGATTCGCCGTTATTTCAGCGCGCGGAGGTTTCTGTCTGAACTCCGTACGGTTCAGTTGATCAAACGGGATATCCCGGTGCCTTTTTCGATGCGGCCGACGACGATGGCTTTTTGGCCGGCCTTCTTGAGGGTCGCCAGTGCGGTACCGGCGTCAGCGGCGCGGACGATGATGACCATGCCGATGCCCATGTTGAAGACGCGGTACATTTCTTCGTGA
>CAZSSI010000164.1:0-3169 GCA_964609345.1 uncultured Verrucomicrobiota bacterium
TCCGCGATCTGGTGATCGAGCTGCTCCTGCTGTTTTTTAAATTCGTCCGAGTTGAACGCGAGCTGGTTCCAGTCGCGCGTCGCCTGTGTCAGTTTATGGAAAAAGCTACGCGCCGTGTCTTTGTTTTCAAATTTCAGCGTGGTCTTCAGAAACCGGGCGATGAAGCCGAAAACGTGTTTCTGACGCTCGACCGGCGTGGCGGCGTCAACGTCATTAAAGGCGTTCTGTTGCAGATAAACCGCATCGAGATATTCGCCTTTCAAGTAAACCATGAAGTCCTCAATCGACGTTCCTTCTTCGCCGACCACCTTCATCATCTGCCCGACTTCACTGCCTTCGCGCAGAAAACTGCGAGCCTGCGTCAATTCTTCGGCGTCCACCACGCTGGTGTATTTGCTCCAGCTTTCGAGCGGGTCGATGGCCGGATAGCGACGGGCGTCGGAGCGCGCGCGCGACAGACCGTGGAACGCGCCGACTACTTTGAGCGTGGCCTGCGTGACCGGTTCTTCAAAGTTACCGCCCGCTGGAGAAACCGTTCCCCCGATCGTGACCGAGCCGGTTTCGCCGTTATGCAGACGAACCACGCCACCGCGTTCGTAGAAAGCGGCAATCACGGACTCAAGATAAGCCGGGAAGGCTTCCTCGCCGGGAATTTCTTCGAGGCGGCCGGACATTTCGCGCAGGGCCTGCGCCCAGCGGGATGTCGAGTCGGCGAGAAGAAGGACGTCGAGTCCCATCTGGCGGTAGTATTCCGCCAGCGTCACACCGGTATAAACCGACGCTTCGCGCGCGGCCACTGGCATCGAGCTGGTGTTACAAATAATCAGCGTGCGCTCCATCAGGCTCTTGCCGGTTTTCGGGTCGGTCAGTTCGGGAAATTCGCGCAGGGTTTCCACCACCTCGCCGGCGCGCTCGCCGCAGGCGGCGATAATCACGATATCCACGTCGGCGTGACGGCTGGTAATCTGTTGAAGGACGGTTTTCCCGGCGCCGAACGGACCGGGAATACAATAGGTTCCGCCACGCGCCACCGGAAAGAAGGTGTCCACGATACGCTGGGAGGTCGCCAGCGGTTCCGTCGGGCGCAGACGTTCGGCATAGCACTTGATCGGCATCTTCACCGGCCAGACCTGCATCAACTTCACTTCGTGCTCGCGTTCTTTGTCGTCGATGACTACCGCAACGGTATCTTCGACCGTGAATTCGCCCGCGCCAGCCACGAACTTGACCGTCAGGCGACCGGCGAGGCGGAACGGCACCATAATTTTGTGATCAAAAATTCCTTCAGGAACCTGGCCGACCGCATCGCCCGCCAGAACCTTATCTCCGGCTTTTACCAATGGAGTGAACGCCCATTTGGTTTCGCGCGGAAGCGGTTTGATATATTTGCCGCGCTGCAGGAAAAAGCCGCACTCTTCGGCCAGCGCCGGAAGCGGATTCTGCAAGCCGTCGAACACCTGCGTCAACAGGCCCGGGCCGAGCTCTACGGAAAGCAGACTGCCTGTAAACTCAACTTGATCGCCCACCTTCAGGCCGGTGGTGTCTTCAAACACCTGCAACTCGGCGTGGCGGCCGAGAATACGGATGACTTCCGCTTTAAGCGCAATATCGCCCAGCTGAGCAAAACCTACTTCATTCTGGATGACCGGCTTCTCAAACTCCACCGTCAGCAGATTTCCGTTTACTCCAACAATCTTGCCTAAGTTCATGATTCTGTTTCCTGTTCATTTATAAAGCGGTTGTCTGCTCAATCAGCTCTTCGACTTTCGCCTGTCCGGCGGCGTCATCCATGCCAGCCCAGCGCTCAACCAAGCGTACTTTTGCAGCGAAAGCGAGAAGACCCGGTAGGCCAAACGGGTCGATCAGAGCCATCTCATCGGCGAACACCCAGCGGGCGCGGTCGAGTTCCATTTCCTGTTCCAGCGGGTTCGGGCGGGTAAAGGCATCCGTCACCATTTTTTCAATCGAGACACTGAAGCCATCGTGAGGACGAATAAAACGTGAAGCATCGGTTCCGTGATTCTTCGCGCGAATGCGCACGATCGCATCGCGGAGCTGCGTTTCGCTGTTCCAAAAGTTGGCAGCTTCGTCGCAGGCCGGTTCGCGGTTTTCAAGAACGGCTTCGACTGCGATGATTTCTTCATCCGAAAGATGCTCGGCACAAGCCGCGCGAAAGCCCGCCGCATCTATCAGCGGTTTTTCGCCGAGACGTAACGTGGGCAGTGATGCAACCAGATACCAGTACGACATAGAAAATTCTCAATACACAATTCTCAACCCTCAATGTTCAAGTTGATGTATTTTGGTATCCAGACCTTTCTTTGTTAGTTGAATGTTGAAAATTGCACATTGATTATTCCACTGCCTTCTTGGCCACGCGGCCGACGATTTCGGCCAGCTGCGGGCGGAGGAAGGCGGTCAGCGATTCCGCGATGGCTTCCTGTGTGAAATCAAGATAAACGTGGTCGTCAGCAAAGCTGACCTTGAAGCCCTTGAGGATTTCCTTGTCGGTATGCAGCTCAATCCCGTGAATCATCTTTTCGCGGTATTTATCGGCAAAGAACTTCACCATCTGCTTCTGATCGGCTTCACTGATCAGCAGTTCGATACGGGTTTCGCCGTGGCTCGCCGCGCAGGCCTCGGCCATTTTAACCATCATTTGTTCGAGCACTTCGATCTTGAGCGCTTCTTTGGTGGATTCGGCAACCAGCTCGGCAATAATATTTTCGATACCCTGCCCGACGGTAATGAGCAGGTCGCGGGCGGCCTGCTCCAGCGTAGCGGTGCTGCGCTGCGTATAGATTTCGGCGTCGGCCTCCGCCTTGACAACCAGCTCTTTGGCTTTGGTTTCAGCTTCGCGCACGACCTTCGCGGCTTTCTCTTTGGCCTGTGCAAGAAGTTCGGCAGCCTCTTTCTGGGCTTTCTCGACGCCTTCCTTGCGAATCTGTTCAAGTAACGGTTGCAGTTCTCCAGCCATAAGCCACTCCAGTCGGTTTGGTGAAAATGAAAACGAAGTCTAAAGGATGCCCTTCTTCCTGCAAGCTTCCGATGAACAAAATAGAACACTTCACGATGTTAAAACCGTAATATATAATGGACCTTCACGGAAGTGCGTTTTTGCAACTGCGGGAATCTTTCTTTTTATTATTCCAATCCCCGGACGACTCAA
>CAZSSI010000165.1:0-3136 GCA_964609345.1 uncultured Verrucomicrobiota bacterium
AGATGAGGGCCTGCGAGGCGATGATCGAAGCGGCGGTAGCCAGTGCGACGAGCGGATAGAGCGCCCAGCCCGGAGCGAGCATATAGAACGGATTGGCCAGAGTTTCCGGCTGTCTCAAAATCAGCGCGCCTTGTCCGAAGTAGTTCAGAACCAGAGCCGGAAACGCGATGAAGAACCATGCCCGACGGATGGGTCGGGCACCGAAGTGGCCGAGGTCGGCGTAGAGCGCTTCCGCGCCGGTTACAGTCAGAAATACCGCGCCCATAACGATGAAACCAATCTTGCCGCTGTGCAGAAGAAAGGTAATGCCGTGCCACGGCGAAAGGGCGGCCAGAACTTCAGGGGCCATAATGATGCCACGCAGTCCAAGGAGGGCGAGCGTAGCGAACCAGACTAGCATGATCGGGCCGAATACGCTGCCGACTTTGCCGGTGCCCTTGTGCTGAACGGCGAAGATGGCGATCAGAATGCCCAGACTTAAGGGAACAATCCACGACTCGAAAAAAGGTGTGGCGACATTGAGTCCTTCTACCGCGCCGAGTACGGTGATGCAAGGAGTGATCATGCCATCGCCGTAGAGCAGGCTGGCACCCAAGAGAGCGATCATCACCAGAATGGTACGGCGTTTTCCGCGGTTGGCTTCATCGGCGCGGGTGAGTGAGAACAGGGCCAGAATGCCGCCTTCGCCGTGGTTGTCGGCCCGCAGAACGAACGTTATGTATTTCAGGCAGACCGTCAGGATCAGGGTCCAGATAACGAGAGAGAGGACGCCCAGAATATTCGGTGCCGTGGGTGCTAATCCGTGGGCACCGTGGAAACACTCGCGCAAGGCGTACAGCGGACTGGTGCCGATGTCTCCGAACACCACACCTAGCGCACACACGATCAGGCCAGCACTTTTCCGGCGGCTCATTTCGACTGTTTGCATGGTTTTTCTTTTCTGAATAGCGGGTAAAAGGAGACCTGTGTATCAAAAGACGATATACAAAGGAATGTAATTCTTATAGCGGCACGCTGTGAGGTTTGTTTTTCTCAGCTTTCTTTTCGGTCTGCCTCAAGCTGGAGGCCGGGTTACGGAAGAAATCGCGCGGGCTTCTTAAGCGGTCAGCAGATTAAGCATGTTATCAGCCGTGGTCGCATTCAGCAGTTTTTCGCGCAGTTCCGAGCGGCTCAGCACCTTGCTGATTTCTGCCAGAAACTGGATGTGCGGTCCTGCGCGGTTTTCCGGGGAGAGCGTCACAATGAAAATAGTAGAAGGCTTACCATCCATGGCGGCAAAATCGACACCGATACGGTGGATTCCTACGGCGGCAACCAGCTGGTCCGTTGCATTGGTTTTTCCGTGCGGGATGGCTATGCCGTTTTGCATGCCGGTTGACATCTTTGCTTCGCGAGCGAGTATGGCCTTTACCGCCGCCGCGCAGTCGGTGAACTTTCCGGCCGCGGCCATAAAGGCGACCATCTCTTCAATGACCCCTTGTTTTGTATCAGCATTCAGACCCGGCAGGATCGAGTCTTTAGTGAGTATCTTTTTTAGATTCATGTTAGTTGGATTCCCAGTGCAAAAACGCGCGGGTATTTTGCTCTTCACCAGCAGACGGTCAATGAAAAATCAGGTCAAACCAATAACAGATGTTTCTTTAAACAAACTGGGGTTAGAGGCAGAAACCAATTGACGTGCAATAGCTGTTGGTATAAACCCACCGTGGTTTTTTGTTTTTTCGAGCTGAAAAAGTCGGCATACAGCGCACAAACTCACCGTTCGGCAGAATTATTATGAGAGAATCGCCATGGCCAATGAATTTTTAAAGAGCGGTCTGGATCCGGCTTGTATCCGGGTGGAGTTGAATTCCACCGGGCGGGACGAGGCCATTTGCGAGCTGGTTGGACTAATTCATGCTAAACATCGCTTACGCAACGTGGAGGATATTGTGAGTGTGGTGATGGAGCGGGAGCAAAAAATGAGTACCAGTCTCGAGAACGGCATCGCTGTTCCGCACGGGAAATCTGCTTCGATTGACAAACTGATGGTGGCCGTCGGGCTGAAACAGAAGGGCATCGATTTTAGAAGTGCCGACGGCCAGCCTTCGAAAATCATCATACTGATTCTTTCTTCGGTAGCGCAGGCCGGGCCTCATGTCCGCTGTCTGGCTGAAGTCGGACGGTTATTACAGTCTGAAGCCAACCGTAAAAAAATTCTGTCAGCAACGGATGCAGAAACCGTCTTCAAGATTATGACGGGCGCGGGCATTTGAGTCATGCAAACAAAAAAAACCATTCGGCCTCTTTGTAGCGGGTTAACCTCGGCGGGCCGCTGGATGTGTGTGCTTCTTCTTATACTTCTGTTTGGAATTACCAATTTGTCTGTCGCAAGCGTACCGGAAGCGGACATGGAGCATCCGGTTTCTGCGTCCGCAGTCGAAGAACATCTGCCCGCCAGCGCACCGGTTGTTTTTACAGTCGCCAGTGTTCCGGTCACCAATTCGATGCTTACCGGCTGGCTGGCCGCGTTGATTTTGATCGGGGGCTCATTGCGGTTCCGTCAGCAAGTGCGCGCGGGACGCCATACCCTGTTTACCGGATCGGTTGAATCGCTGGTGGTTTTTCTGTACGGATTTCTGGCGGATATTATGGGCGAAAGGCTGGCGCAGAAAACATTCTGGCTGCTGGGATCTTTTTTTATTTTTATTCTCTGTTCGAATTGGCTGGGCCTGTTTCCGGGCATTGGAAGTATCGGCTGGGGGCACGCGACGGAACATACGTTTAAAGTGACGCAACCGTTGTTTCGCGGGGTTAACGCCGACCTGAACACCACACTGGCGCTGGGCGCGTTGTTTTTCCTTTTCTGGTTTATCTGGGCGTGGAAAGAAAATGGGCCGGGCGGCATCCTGAAACATATTTTTGCACCCAAGGGTGGCTCGACAGGGATCATGTATTTTGTGCTGGCCATAGTTTTTCTGGCAGTCGGGTTTCTAGAAGTGTTCTCCATTATTATTCGTCCGTTTTCGTTGGCGTTGCGCCTATACGGCAACATTTTTGCCGGTGAGGTGATGATGGAAACCATGCTACATAAAATTCCTGCGCTCGGCTGGCTTCTGCCGGTTCCGTTTTATCTGATGGAAGTGCTGGTCGGCCT
>CAZSSI010000166.1:0-3129 GCA_964609345.1 uncultured Verrucomicrobiota bacterium
AGTGATACCCGCCGGGCCGGTGTCGGCGCGAGCTGGACGGTGTTCGACGGTTTCCGCAATGCCCGTACTGCTGACGCCAGACAGGCCGACAGCCTTGCCCGTTCCCGCGATGTAGAACAGGCGCGCCTGTTGCTTTACGAGGATGTCGCGGACGTTTTCTATCAGGTCCGTTCGTTTCAGGATCAGCGAGTGGCCGCACAGGAACAGCTCAAGGCGTTGGAAAGTCGGGTCGCAGAACTGGAACGCCGGATTAAGCTCGGGCGATCCAAACAGTCCGACCTGTTGACGACATCCAGTCAGATGGCGGAAGTGCGGATTACAATGGAACAGCTTAACCAGTCCTGTGCCGCCGCGCTGGAACTGCTGGCGTTTATGACCGGTCAGCCGTCGTCCAGTCTTCAGGTGATCGACGAAACGCCCCTGCCCGCCATCAGCGAGGTGGACAAGTATCTTATCGCGGCGGCAGACCGTGCGGACATTAAGTCGGGTGAATCATCAGTCGAAGCGTCGCGACTTGATATGGAAGCGGCCAAGGCCGACCGCAAACCACGGGTGACGCTGGATGCAAACAGTTATCTTTATCGCGATCCGGACTCTCAAAGCGAATGGGACATTACTCTAAGCCTTGAAATTCCGCTGTTCGACAAAGGTCGGCGTGTGGCGCGTATTGCCGAGGCCGGGCAGCAGCTCCGGATCAGCGAACTGCGGCTGGCACAACTTCAACGCTCTTCGGAACGGGATGTCCGGCAGGCTTACCAATCGCTGTTTTATGAACTGAAACAGTGGTCGGAGTTGCAGTCGGCAATCGAAATTTCGTCCGACACGCTGGCGCTCCTTCAGAAAGACTACGAGCTGGGCCGTGTGAATAATCTGGACGTTCTTTCGGCCACGGCGCAGTACTGGACGTTGCGGCGCCGCGAAGCGGCACTGGTGAATCAACTGCGCGCCGACATGATTCATCTCCACGTCGCCGCCGGAAAGGTTTCACCATGACATTATCCGATCTTTCCATCCGCCGTCCGGTCTTTGCCTGGATGCTCATGTTCGGGCTGATCGTTTTCGGTGCCATCAGTGTGAACCGAATGGGCGTCAGCCAGATGCCGGACATTGATTTCCCGATTCTCGGAATCCGCGTCTCATGGGAAGGTGCCGCGCCGGAGATCATGGAATCTGAACTCGTCGATAAGATCGAACAGCTCGTCATCTCTGTGGACGGACTGAAGGAAGTCCGCTCGACCATCCGGCAGGGATCCGCCACGGTCGAATTGGAATTTGAACTCAGCCGCGACATCGATGCCGCGTTGCAGGAAGTTCAGGGAGTGCTGGCTGAAATTCGTCTGCCTCTAAATGTTAATCCGCCGGTTATCCAAAAAAACACAACCGAAGGTGAACCGATTCTCCGGCTCGGAGTGTCGGGAACACAATCGCCTCGCGAACTGGTGGATTACGTCGAAACGTTCCTGCTCGATCAGCTCCAGGTTATTCCCGGCGTCGGAGAAGTCGTTCTCTTCGGATTCGGCGAGCGCAACCTGCGCCTCTGGGTGGATACGGATAAACTCAAGGAATACGAGTTAACGATCCTTGATCTTCAGCAGGCCGTCGGGCAGGAGCACTCCGAACTGGCCGCCGGATACATCGAAAACTCGAAGAACGAGACGAATCTCCGGATCATGGGCGAAGGTCTGACGGTTGATCAGGTTGCTAATATTCCTATTACACATCGCGGCGGACAAGTCATTCAGGATGCCGTCATCTTATTGAAAGACGTGGCTCGGATCGAAGACGGACTGAGCGACGTACGCCGTCTGGTGCGGATTTCCGGCGAGCCGGGGCTGTCCATCGGAATCAGTAAACAGCGCGGTGCGAATGAGGTCGAAGTCGGCCGGCTGGTCAAAGCGCGAATGGCTCAACTTCAGAATTCACTGCCAGCCGGTATGAACCTTCAAGTCAACGTGGATCTGACCCGCCCAGTCGAACAGGCGGTGAAAGCCACTGAGCATGAACTGCTGACTGCGGCCATTCTGACGGCGCTGATTTGCTTCCTGTTTCTCGGAACGCTGAGTTCAGGATTTAATATCATCCTCTCCATTCCCACGTCCATTGTCGGTACATTCACCGTCCTCTATTTTTCCGGATTCACACTCAACACCTTCACGCTACTCGGCCTGGCGCTGGCCATTGGTATTGTGGTCGACGATTCAATTATGGTGCTAGAGAACATTGTCCGGCATTTCGAGATGGGCAAAGATAAAGTCACGGCAGCCCGGGACGGATCGCGCGAAATTATTTTTGCAGCCATCGCCACGACCGCCGCCGTCGTCGCCATCTTCCTGCCGGTGGCATTCATGTCCGGCGTGATCGGACGGTTCTTCTTCCAGTTTGGCGTAACCATGACGGCGGCGGTGCTGCTGTCGCTGCTGGAGGCGATTACGCTTACGCCGATGCGTCTTTCGATGATGATGTCGCACCACAAGAAAAGAAGCTGGCTGGAGCGCAGTTCCGGCGCGGTGTTCAGCGGGTTAAACCACGCTTATGGACGAATCCTGCCGTTTGCTTTGAAATGTCGCTGGCTCATACTAACAGTCGCAGTGGCCGTTTTTATCTCCTCCTTATGGCTGGGAAAAGAACTCCGCCGCGAATTTGTACCGGCACAAGACCAGTCGTATATCGGGGTCAATCTTCGGGCGCCGGTTGGATCATCGCTGGCCTTGACCGATATACGGGTGCGGGAGGTGGAGGCGTACTTTAAAAAACGGCCTGAGGTTTTACGCTCTTTTACCATGATCGGTGGTAGAGGCGTGAACGAGGCGAGCATGGGGCTCACACTGGTTGAACGCGACCAGCGCCAGAAAAGCCAATCTGAACTGATGGATGAGTTCCGTAAGGATCTAGGAAGTGTCAAAGGACTGAAAGTTTCCTTTCAGGATATGTCGACGCGCGGTCTGACGGCGCGGCGCAGTCAGCCGGTTGAATTCAATATCAACGGACCCGACTACACCGTACTGGAATCCTCCGTCCGTACCATTATGACCGAACTGGAGAAAACCGAACTGGTTGTCGATCTGGATAACACGTTCCGAACCGGTATGCCCGAAGTCAGAATTTTTCCAGACCGGCAGGCCGCTGCCG
>CAZSSI010000167.1:0-3117 GCA_964609345.1 uncultured Verrucomicrobiota bacterium
ACTTTTAGGACACTACCGATCATAGGCGTCCATTCGCGGTTAAAATAAAAAAGCCCCTCCGCGAGCGGAAGGGCTTTTCGTTTTCTCCGTCCGCCGTAGCCTTGGCGAAGGAGGAACCAAACCAGCGATTAGTCGTTGGTGGCGGATGCCTGAGCATCTTTTTCTGCCATGGCCGCACGGCGGCTGAGGCGGATTTTGCCGTCGCGGTCCACATCGAGAACTTTGACCCACATGATGTCGCCTTCTTTGCAGATGTCTTCGACTTTATTGACACGGAAGTCAGCGAGTTCGGAGATGTGCACGAGGCCGTCTTTACCGGGCATGATTTCGACGAAGGCACCGAAGTCGCGAATGGTGCGGACGGTTCCTTCGTAGAGCTGGCCGATTTCAGCTTCCGCCGTGATGGCGTTAACCGCTTTAACGGCTGCTTTCATGGCGTTGGCGTCGCTGCTGAATACGTTGACGGTGCCGTCTTCTTCGATATCGATCTGCACGCCGTAGGTGTCGGTGATGCCACGAATGACTTTACCGCCCGGGCCGATGAGTGCGCCGATCTTTTCCGGATCAATCTTGATGACCACGATGCGCGGAGCAAACTCGGACATTTCAGTACGCGGAGCGTCGATGACGGTCTGCATGTAGTCGAGGATGTCCATGCGGCCTTTACGGGCCATTTCGAAGGCGCCTTCAACGAGATCCCAGCGCAGGCCGTCGATCTTGAGGTCGACCTGGAAACCGGTGATGCCGTCGCGGGTTCCACAGACTTTGAAGTCCATGTCGCCGCAGTGGTCTTCGGTACCGAGAATGTCGAGTACGAGTTCGGCCTGACCGTTGTCACCCGTGAAGAGACCGACGGAAATCCCGCCGACCGGCTTCTTGATCGGAACACCGGCATCCATCAGAGCGAGTGTGCCCACGCAGGCCGAGGCCATGGAGGACGAGCCGTTGGAGCCCATGATTTCAGACACGAGGCGCACGGCGTACGGATAGTTGTCGGGCATGACCGGAACGAGGCTGCGTTCAGCCAGATTTCCGTGGCCGATTTCGCGGCGACCGGTGTTACCAAGACGTCCAACTTCACCAACGCTGTAAGGCGGGAAGTTGTAGTGCAGCATGAAGTTCTTTTCGCTCGGACCACCGGTGACGGCGTCAATCGACTGAGAATCTTTGCGCGGGCCGAGGGTGACAACAGCCAGCGACTGGGTTTCGCCGCGGTTGAATACCGCAGAACCATGAACGCGCGGCAGTACGCCAACTTGCGCCTTGATCTCACGAAGCTGATCGAAGCCGCGTCCGCCAACACGTGTCTTGTTAACGAGCACGTTTTTGCGGAGCTGTTCGATTTCGAGTTCGTCAAACGTGTGCATGTAGTCGGTCTCGGTCATGCTCGGGAACGCTTCGAGCAGCTTGGCTTTCAGCGAGCCCTTGATGGCGGTGATTTTGTCCTGACGTTCGATCTTGCCGCTGATGGCGAGTGCCTGCATCAGTTCAACGCCAGCAATTTCGCGGGCCTTATCAAGCATCGACGTATCGACCTTCGGCAATTCAATAACCTTGTCGGCTTTACCTAGTCGGCGGCGCAGTTCGAGCTGAGCGGCGATGATCGGCTGAATCGCTTCGTGCGCAATCTTCATGGCGGCGACGAAATCGGCTTCGCTGATTTCGTTGGCGCAGCCTTCAATCATCAACGGAAGCGCGGCGGTGCCGGCGTAGGTGAGGTCGAGGTCGCTCTTGAGCAGTTGATCATGCGTCGGGCAGATAACGAACTGTCCATCGACACGGGCGATGCGCACGGCGGCGATCGGACCGCGGAAAGGAAGTTCAGAAAGAACCAGCGCGGCGCTGGAGGCGTTGACGCTGAGGAAGTCGGTGTCGATCTGACCGTCGCAGCTGAGCAGCATGTTGTTGATCTGAACTTCATCAAAGAATCGGTTCGGGAACAGCGGGCGGATCGGGCGGTCGGTGACGCGGGCGGTCAGGATTTCTTTTTCGGACGGACGGGCTTCGCGTTTGAAAAATCCGCCGGGGAAACGGCCTGCGGCATAGAATTTTTCGCGGTATTCAACCTGAAGGGGAAAGAAGTCGCATCCTTCCCGTGGGGCTTTGGTGGTGACGGCTGAGAAGACGATATTATCGCCTAGGCCGCAACTGACTGCGCCGGCTGCCTGCTGTGCGAGGAGGCCGGACTCGAAGAACATCGGCTTGCCGCCGACTTCGAACTGTATTTTGACTGTATCTTTCATTTCTCTTTTTCCTTCTGCATCCATTTACTGCCGGGAGCCGGACGAGACCGGATGCGAGGTCTCTGGAGGTGGATATAAATCCCGCTTGGCGGGATTTCAGTTACCGGTTGTCAGTTATTCGGCAGGCAGAATTCATCATTAGAACCCATTGACCGATACCGTTTAATTGATAACTGCCGCGGGAATCGCGGCCGGAAACAAAACAGCCCCGTCGTGAACGGGGCCGTCCTGATGATTTTAGTGGCGCAAACCAAGACGCTGAATCAGCGTTTTGTAGCGCGGATTATCTGTTCTCGACAGATAACTCAGCAGCTTTTTGCGATTATTGACCATGGTGATCAAACCGCGACGGGTGCTGTTGTCCTTCTTATGAGTCTTGAGATGCTCCGTGAGGGCATCCACATGCTTCGTCAGCAGTGCAACCTGCACTTCAACGGATCCGGTATCCCGGTCGCTGCGCTGATATTCTTTTCTGGTTTCCGCTTTAACTGCTGTATCCACTTACAGGCTCCTTCTTGACTCTCTTCGTTTTCGTTACTTCTATAGTTGAGCGCGACAATATATAGACGCCCCCCGACCTTGTAAACTGCAATATCCAATAAAAACCGCCTGCGGCAGTACAGGCTTCCGGCCTGTCTGGACAGCCAGAATGGCGGTCCTACTTTCCGGAGAGAAACTTCACGCCGTTTTCAAAAAGTTTGAGACCCAATCCCTGCGCGGGCAGCGTGCCGTTCAACTTCTGCACGTCCCAGTTGGGGTGGTTCTCGGGAAAAAGGTAGGCCTCAGGGTGCGGCATCAGGCCGAAAATGCGGCCGGTTGGATCGCACAGTCCGGCGATGGCATTCAGCGAGCCGTTCGGGTTGGCCGGAAAATC
>CAZSSI010000168.1:0-3109 GCA_964609345.1 uncultured Verrucomicrobiota bacterium
CTAAAGGCGTTGGCTACCAACCAGCTCGACCAGATCAACCTGTATGGATACAAACGGTTTCCGCTGATGAAAGCGTTCCGCCGACTCATGGACGGAGATATTCCATCGGGCTCTTCGGGATTAAATCTTACTGCCGTGAAAAACGCCTCCCGTGAACTTTATCTCCTGGATGGCCAAATCAGTTTTGATCGCGCCATGCTCTACGTCGGCATTCTGAATTCCATGACGACGAATCAGGTGGCTTATCTGGAATCCATGAAGGGCAAGGGATTTAATTCCTGGCCGGACATCACCAACGCCCAGATTGATGACAGAATGAGAACATTGCCGCCGGATACGGCCGTGGCCGTAATGACCTACGCTGGCGATCTATTCAGCTGGTATGCCGGTTCGGTGGATGCAGATGTTTATTTTTGTCCCGAACGCCAGGGAACCTATTATGGCGGATTCTATATCAAGGATGCCCCAGCCGTCGGACATGAGGGCTACAGCATCGACGAACAGCTTACCGCCACCGCCGGAGCCGCGCTTTGCGACAGTTCAAAGGGATATGTCACAACGAATCAGGCCGCCGTGATGTCGAGTCTTGTCGGTACGCAAAGAAACAACCTTTATGCCGGCGCAACCAACATTGTTGCGGTGCGGACGCAAATCGCCACACTGCTGCGCAGCCTTCTAACTTCACCGACCGCAAGCAACGTGGTTAAGTCGCAGGTGCTCGAACTTTCCAGCACTTACGGCGAGCTGGACGGTGAAAACAACTACTACTATGCCACTGTCTTTGCCCAAGTCTACAGCACGCTGACCGCCAGCCAGAAAAGAGACCTGTTTAATCTCCGGCAATCCATCATGTCGGGCACTTATACGAACGGGACGCGCTTCGATTATTCCATCTGTACCACGCCGTATCTCTATTCGGCGCCAATTACCAACCAAACTGTCCTTGCGTCGTATATTGCGAACACGGACTATCTGTTCTTCGATGTGGATACCGTTGGTGATGGCATTCCCGATTGGTGGCGTGCTAAATACTTCGGCGGCAACGGCGCCACGACCAATGCCGATTCCGGCGCCGCGGTTGACTTCGATAATGACGGCCTCAATAATTTATCCGAATACTTAGCCGACACCGATCCCACCAACGCCGTATCGCGGTTGGCAATCACCGGCCTTGTCATCGGGGGCAATGACGTTCAACTTACATGGACCGGCGGCTCCAATGCGTGGCAGGTTATCGAATGCACTTCAGACCTCGTCTCTAACCAATGGAGCGTCATCTACACCAATATTCCGCCAACGCCGATTACCAATGCCATTACTCAGGGCGGCGCGACTGCCTCCGGCAAGTGGTTCTGTCGCGTCAAAGCATGGCGGTAAAAAGATAGGCCGCGATTACTGCGCGGAGGATTCATTACGGAATCGTAATTGGAAAGCATTGGGATTTTTGAATCGCCGGGCGTTATTCTGATAGCGACAAGAGGAAAGGGACTTTCATATTACATGGAGAGAGTCAGGCGTCCCTGAGAAAAAAGAAAGGGAGAGATCATGAAAAAGATAGTAGCTACAGCAATCGGATTCGGTTTGGTGACGATATTGCATGCAGCGGCTCAGCAGGCCGAAGAGCCGCGTCCGGGCGCCGGCGGTCCGCCCCGCGGGGAACGGTCCGGGCAAACAGAAACGCTCACCGATGCGCAGAAGGCGCAGGTGAAGACGATTCTTTCCGCGTATGATCCGTCCACGCTTACAGCCGAACAGGCGAAAGCCATCCAGAATGCGTTTCGGCAGGCCGGTTTGCGCGGCGGCCCTATCATGGCCGACACGATCAGGATAGCCGGATTTGATCCTGAAAAATTACGGAGTCTTGCTCCGCCGCCGGAAGCGAAGCGCAACGAAGCGCGTCCGGACAGTCAGGAAAACAAGCCGGCTAAAACCGAAAACGATCGCCCGGTGTCGCAGGGTTCGGAACCGCGCAGCCCGCAGAGTCAGTACTCGATTGCGCAGTCGGTATCCGACCGTGCGCAGCTCAGTACGATTGCGTTCAGCGGGCTGGCGTTTATTACCGGCGATTTCGGCGCTTCGACGTTTATTCCGCCGGGCAAGGTGTGCGACTTTTTCGGGTTCCAGTATATGCGCGACATCGACGCGGCACAGAAGGGACATAATCCGATGTTCCTGAACCGCGTGGCGGGCAATGTGTTTCATGTTCTCAACGACGATCAGAAAAAGATGTTCACCGATCTGGCGGCGGAGCAGTCGCCGCAGCTCGAAGCGCTGGCGAAGATGCGTCTGCCGATGATCAAGGCGTTCTGTCAGCATCTCGGCGGGCAGGCCGGACTGAGCAAGGCGGCGACGGTTCAGCACACCGCGAATATTTTTGAAAAGGATATGGAGCTGAGTATCCGCCGCGCCGAGGTGATGGCGCAGGTTTACAACTCGCTGGATGCGGATCAAAAAGCGTATTTCGCCCAGATGAAGTTCGGCGATTTCAATACGTGGCCCGCGCTGGATGAGCGCGATAAGCTGAAAGCCGGAGGGAAAGGGCAGTCGAAGCTGTTTAACGTCGCTTACATGACGTACGCCAGCGAGTTTTTCAGCTGGACCGCCGGGATCGTCGAGGCCGATACCTATTTCTGTCCGGAACGCCACGGCACCTATTTCGGCGGTTTTTACATGAAAGATATGCCGGCGATGGGTAAGCGCGATTTCGACATCAGCACGTCGGTGACCGGCGACAGCGGAATGGCGTTTATCGAACAGGTGCTGACGGCTGATCAGCGCAAAAACATTCTGGCGATTGCCGATCTCCAGCGTCCGGCGCTGATGGAAACCATCAACGTCCGGCGCGAAATTTCCGTCGAACTGCGCAAACTGCTGACCGGCGGAACACCGGACAAGACGAAGCTGACGGCTTTGGGTCGCCGGTACGGCGAACTCGACGGAGAAATGAGCTGGTATTACGCGACCGCCTTCGCCGCTGTGAACAAAACGCTCACCGCCGACCAGCGCGCCGCACTGATGAAGCTTCGCAATCTCGACGGTTACACCAGCGCGCCATACTACATCTATTCGCAGGCGATGCAGGAACAGCCGGTTCTCAACGGTGTCGAAG
>CAZSSI010000169.1:0-3107 GCA_964609345.1 uncultured Verrucomicrobiota bacterium
CTCTGAAAAACCCGCGCAACGTTGCCTCCGGAACCTTGATGCTGACCGACTATGCTGAGATCGCCAAGCGCGGACTGGAATTCCAATGTTTCGAACTGCTGGCGACGGAGCGTATGCCGTCATCGCAGACCGAAGCGCTCGCTCTGTTGAAAAAAACCGGACTGCCGGTTATTCAAAGCCTTACGGTTCCGTCCGCCGAGGTGCTTTCCGCTGTAGAAAATCTGGATCGGCAGCGTGCAACGTTCCCGATTATGACCGACGGCGTCGTCATCAAGGTCAACGACCTCGCGGTGTGCGGGCAACTTGGCGCCACATCGCATCATCCGCGTAGCGCCGTTGCCCGCAAATACGAAGAAACTCCGACCCAAACCCGTTTGCTGAGCGTCGAATGGTCACGCGGAGCCACCGGTAAACTGACGCCTGTCGCGCGGTTCGAGCCGATTGAAATTCAGGGCGCAACGGTTCAGAGCGCCACGCTTCATAATTTGGAACACCTTCGAGCGCTGGATTTAAAAATCGGCGATTGGATTAACGTCATCCGTTCCGGCGGAACGGTGCCGGAAATTACCGGCGTCTGTTTGGACCGTCGTCTCGGCAACGAAACCGCAATCCCGGATCCGGTGGAATAATTTATGGCCTCGTCGTATCAATATCTTTTCGGACCAGTCCCGTCGCGCCGCCTTGGCCGCTCGCTCGGTATCGACGTGACGCCGTTCAAAACCTGTTCGTTCGACTGTGTGTTCTGTCAGTGCGGCTGCACGACGCGCCTCATTACAGAACGCGGCGAGTTTGTTCCGCTCGAAAAGGTCTGCACTGAAATCGAACTCTGGCTGAAAGAAGACGGCGCGGCCGATTGCATCACCTTCGCCGGCTCCGGTGAGCCGACTCTCTATTCTCGCCTCGGCGAGCTGATTGCCTTCATCAAGTCGCGCACGACGATTCCGGTCATCGTTCTTTCCAACGGCACCCTGCTCTGCCGTCCCGCCGTGCGGAATGAACTTCTGCAGGCCGACATTGTAAAAGTCAGTCTAAGCGCATGGGACGAGGCTTCGTTTCAGAAAATCAACCGCCCTGCCCTAGGGATTTCGTTTGAACAGGTTCTGGCGGGAGAAAGAGCATTCCGGAAAGAATTTTCCGGCGGGCTTTGGCTGGAAGTTTTTTTGATGGAAGGAATTAACGCCGATCTGTCGCAGGTAAAAAAAATCGCCGCCGCCGTCAGCGGAGTCCGTCCGGACAAAATTCATCTGAACACGGCAGTGCGTCCGCCAGCTGAAGTGGCAGTTTATCTGGTAACCAAAGAAAAGCTGGCCGCGCTTTGCGAGCTCTTTACTCCGCACGCCGAAGTGATTGCGTCGTTTTCCGCAACCCATATCGACGGAACCGTCGACGCCGATAAACTGATCGGCATGATTCGGCGGCATCCCGCCACAGCGACCCAGCTGGCACAGAGTTTCGGCGTCGATTCCGCAGTAATTATTCCCCTATTGAACGATCCCCGACTGCACTCCGAGGTGCGCGGCGGCGAAACCTATTACACGTGCCGGTAAAAAGGGCTTGCGCCGCACCGCTCGTTATGATTAAAAGGCCCGCTCTTTTAGCAAGGATTAGGTAAAAAAATGAAAAAAGAAATTCATCCCGAATACACTGATGCAGAAATTTCGTGCGCCTGCGGCCACGTGGTTAAAACCCGCTCGACCGTTAAGAAGATGCACGTCAACCTCTGCTCCGCTTGCCATCCGTTCTTCACCGGAACGGCCAAGATGCTCGATACGGAAGGTCGCGTAGACCGTTTCCGCAAGCGCTACGGCAAGTAACGACGCTCATTTCAGGCCGGACTCTGTTTCTCGGAGCCCGGCCTTTTTGTGTCCCGCCATGATTACTCGCTCCTATCTGGAAAACCTGCGTAGACGCATCTCCGGGCTTGAAACGGAAATGTCCGCGCCGGGCGTTGCCGCGAATCCCCAGAAAATGCAGGCGCTGATGCACGACTACTCGCATCAGAAAAAAGTCGCCACCGCCGCCGAATATTTCCTGAAGCTGGAAGAAACGGTCGCCGAGAGCCGCGCCATGCTTGCAGACGCTTCTACGGATGCCGAATTGCGTGAAATGGCCGAAATCGAGCTGGCTGATGCCGGAGCGAAATTATCCGACGCGGAAAAAGCGGTGAAGATCGCCCTGCTTCCGCCAGATCCTTCTGATTCAAAGAACGTGATCATGGAAATCCGTGCCGGTACCGGCGGCGACGAAGCCGCTCTTTTCGCCGGCGACCTCTATCGCATGTACAACCGCTATGCCGAAGCCCACGGCCTTAAAGTTTCTGTCATGGACGTAAGCCTTTCTGAAACAGGTGGATACAAGGAAATTGTTTTCTCCGTTGAAGGCGAACTTGTCTATAAAAAACTGAAGTACGAAAGCGGAACGCATCGCGTACAGCGCGTTCCGGCAACCGAAACTCAGGGTCGGATTCACACTTCCGCCGCCACCGTCGCCGTGCTCGCTGAAGCCGAGGAAGTGGATATCGAAATCAAAAACGAAGATCTGCGAATCGACACCTATCGTTCCAGCGGATCGGGCGGACAGCACGTCAACACAACCGATTCAGCAATTCGTATCACACATATCCCAACCGGCGTGGTGGTTCAATGTCAGGACGAGCGCTCGCAGCATAAAAATAAAGCCAAAGCGATGCGGGTTCTGCGCTCAAAACTCTACGAAGCTCAACAGCAGAAAATCGAATCGGAACAAGCTGCGGCCCGCCGCTCGCAGGTCGGCTCCGGCGACCGGAGCGAGAAAATCCGCACCTACAACTATCCGCAGAACCGGCTGACCGATCATCGCATCAATCTGACCCTTTATAAACTCGACCGCGTGGTGGATGGCGATCTGGACGATATTTTCGATGCCCTCTACGAGCACGACGTTGAGTTAAAAATCAAGGCCCAGACCGACAAGGCCTCAAACCGTGATTTTTAACAAAAAGCCGTTGTTTTGGGATCTTCACGGAAGTGCGTTTTTTGCAACTGCGGGAATCTTTCTTTTTATTATTCCAATCCCCCGGACGACTCAAGGCAGGAGGAGATTTCCAACGAATGGGGATTCGGCGGCGT
>CAZSSI010000170.1:0-3076 GCA_964609345.1 uncultured Verrucomicrobiota bacterium
AACAGCTTGAAGAATTTGAGGATGCCCTGGCTCCACGGAACGCGGTGCGAGACGCCGCCTTTGCCTGCGAAGGTATGCAGGTTGGCGAGGTACCACTCATAGTTGCGCACCAGCGCCTGCTTGTTGGAAAACTTCGGGTGGAAGTTCAGCTTCCGCTCGATCTTCTCCGTCGAAACGAACGAATCCTCACAGGCGGTTTCATAAACCCACTTGTAGAGCGGCGACAGTTTGAAAAACTCCAGAATGCGCAGCGCCCAGATGATCGGCTTGGCCGGAGTGCCGATGATCTTTTTGCCAAAACCGGCGCGGTCGAGCACCGCTTGGTAATCTTCCTTCATCGTCGTGAAATCAGTCGCGCCGATATTGAACGTATCATTCACCGCCGGAATCTCTTTCGTCAGACAGAGATAAATTGCCGTGCAAAGGTCTTCGACGTCGAGCAACTGGTAGCGATTATTGCCGCTTCCGATCATCGGAAACCGTTTGCCATCTTTCGCCCAGTCGTAGAGCAGGGCGAATACGCCGAGCCGCTCCGGGCCGACGAACGATTTCGGACGGATGATCGGCACGCACATTCCTTTGGCGCGGGCTTCCAGACAGGCTTTTTCTGCTTCGATCTTGGCGATGCCGTACGGGCCGACGCCGATCAGTTTGTCGTCTTCGAGCAGCGGATGATGATCTGGAATCCCGTAAACGGCGGTCGAAGAGATATGCACGAACCGCTCGACCTTTTCCTTTTCCGCCGCCGCCAGCAGAATCCGGGTGCCCTCGATGTCGGTGGAGAAAATTTCTTCCTTCGTATAAAGGGGCAGGGCAGCGGCGGTGTGGATGACCCAGTTCACGCCCTTCATCAGTTCGCCCACGGTCTTGGCATTGCGGATGTCGCCGACCACGGCTTTGATTTGGTTTCTTTCCGGATAATCGAACTCGACGAGGTCCAGCACGGTGATATCGGTGACGCCCTGCCGGAGCAGATAGCGGATCATATTAATGCCGAGGAACCCGCTGCCGCCGGTAACCAAAACCTTCTTGTTCATACAAAAATCTCCTTTAAGAAAAAGACGGCGCAGTTTGGGGTACCCCTTCGCCTTCTTCAACCCAATTCTATTCATTCACCGCATCCCGTTCTTTCGTACATATATCGTAATACGATATGTCTAACAACCGGCGATACGGTTCATGGAACGGGCGAAAAGTTTCCAGTTGGCGGTGAGCAGCAGAAGGCGCTCTTCGCCTCGAGGCGTGATGGAATAAATTTTCTGTCCGCGCCGTCCGCCGGGTTCCATCCGGCTTTTCAGCAGACCCGTCTTTTCCAGTTCGGCCAGCAACGGATAGATCCGCCCGAAGACCGGAGCGAAAAGATGGTTGGACTGATCAATCGCCGTCTGCCGCAACCGGTAGCCGCAGGTCGGCTCTTTTTTCAACAGAGCCAGCACCAGCAGTTCCAGCCAGCCCTTCAACTGTTCCCGTCCCGTGTACGATTTCATACTCATCCATATATCGTATTACGATACGTGGATGACAGAAAAATCTGTTGATGGAAAAGGGAAGAACGGGGGCGGTTAGAGCGACTTGCCGCGGTATTTATCCATCAACCGCAGGATCTCTTCGCGGATCGCGCAGAGGTCATCGTGAAACTGACGTAGCCGTACCGGATCGACCGATCCTTCCGCTTGTACCTTTTGGTAATGCTGCATCGTTTCGTTGAAATATTTCAGCGCGCGCTTGAGATAGGCGACAATAAACCCGCCGTCACGAGTGCGATCCCTCCAGAGGCTGTTCAGCGCGCCGGCCAGCTTCGCGTTGACCATGTGGGCAGAAAACATCAGGTCATTCAGCGGATTTTCATATTTCTCATCCAGTGCTCCGGCTTCTTTGCAGTCGCTTCGGAAATCAGAGATCAATTCAAAACACTGCTGGTAGAGTGGATGAACCGGATGCCCGCAATCATCACGAATCCAATCAATACCTTCGGTCAGCGGATCAGGTTCCGGCATTTCAAAGTCGTCTGTGGTGTCGAATGGATCCGCTTCTGCTTTTTCCGGTAGTTCTCCGGCGGCTTTCGTATCGAGATAGTCCTCAATATGCGCCCATCCCATCTCGCGGGCAAGCAGCCGCTCCTGTTCCTCCGGCTCGATCCCGTCATATTTCTCGTAGAGCTTCATCATTTTGTCGGTGCGGGCATCCGACTCCTTCATTAACTTTTCCCAGCCAAATTCGTCCATCGACCCGTCGTCGGACCACTCTTTATCTTCAGAGGCTTCAATTTCCTCGCGCCGTTGTGCCGCGCTCACCGCGCCTGTCAGCCGCTCCATCCACTTCACAATGGCGGCACTGTTGGTCTCGAGCTGCCGGACTTCCTCTTCTTCTGTCATTAGCCAGGCCGGTTCGGAAATGGAAATCCGGTAATCGGTGCTTTCGATCACCACGCGACCGTTGAAATCGCTGTGCCACTCGAGATAAAGACAGTTGGCCAGATGTTCCGGCGGTTTTTGCTTCTGCTTGTACATGGCCAGCGCCTCTTCCAGCGGAATATCGAACACCCGCACCTTGCGCGAAGCGGTCAGATCGCCGACCAGCCCGATCTGCTGCGGATTCAACTCCGTGTGTTCGTCATCCGGTTTTGATGGATTTGGATTTTCGAACGTCAGCAGGTGTCCGGCCATATCGCGGTGACAATTTCCTTCCAGCTTGAGTTCGACCGGCTTTTCAATGCCCGTCAGCCAGATTTTTCCGGTCACGACACCCTTTGTCCGGTTATCGATCTCGCCCTTCACCACGGTCTGATTCAATCGCCACGCCATAATGCACAACGCTACCCGAAAGTTTTTCTCCGTCAACCCTTCGCTCATTCGTACATATATCGTAATACGATATATGTGCCAAAAGAACGGGGAAGAGGCGGGAGGCTTTACGGCGGGGCGGGGACGTGCTTAAATTCCGCCATGAAAACACTCCAGCAGATAGGCGAACACGCCGCGATCGCCCGGCTCACGGCAAACCTGAAAGCCGTTGGTGACGACGGCGCCGTTCTGCCGCTCGACGCGCACTACGACCTTGTCCTCACCTCCGACCC
>CAZSSI010000171.1:0-3053 GCA_964609345.1 uncultured Verrucomicrobiota bacterium
AGCATCACCCGCCGCGTTTTCCGCTCCGGCGAAAGCGATTATTTCATCAACAAAAAAGCCTGCCGCCGCAAAGACATTCAGCGGCTGTTCATGGACACCGGTATCGGCACCGACGCCTATTCCGTCATGGAACAGGGGAAAATCGACCGCGTCCTTTCCTCGCGGCCCGACGACCGCCGCGCCGTTTTCGAAGAAGCGTCCGGTATCACCAAATATAAAACCGACAAGCAGGAATCTCTGCGTAAGCTCGAACAGACTGAAGCCAATCTGCTCCGTCTCGCCGACGTGATCCGCGAAGTGAAGCGGCAGATTATTTCTCTCCAGCGGCAGGCCGGCAAGGCCCAGCGTTTTAAGGTTCTGCAGGAAGAACTCCGCGCTCTGGATATTTATTCCACGCGCCACCGCCTCAAACAGCTCAGTACCCGCATCGACGAAATCCGCGCCCAGCTTGAAACCTCTCGCGTCAAAGTGGACGAAACCCACCGGCGCATTGCCGCCGCCAACGGCGAAACCGACGCCCTGCGCGGCGAACTCCAGCAACTCGAAACCGCCATCGGCGCGGCAATGGACGATTCGATGCGCGTCAAAAACGAACTCGAACGCGCCCAGCAGACGATCCGCACCAATGCCGAACGCATTACCGAACTCGAAACGCTTTCCCAGCAGAACACCAAGGAATCCGAAGAGGCGAAAAGCCGCCTGACACAACATCGCGCTTCGCTCGAAGAAGTTGTACTGATGATGCAGTCCGCCGAAGCCGAACGGCTGAAAGCCAAGACCGAACTGGAAACCGCTACGACCCGCCAGCGCGAAACAGAAACACAGGTTCACTCCGGACGCGAAGCGCTCAATCGTCTGCGTAACGATTCCATGACGCTCGACCAGCGCATCGGCCGCCTGCAAAACGAACTCTCCGAACTCGACGCCAAAGAGCGCGCCGGTGTGATCCGCAAGGAACAGCTCGCCGCCGAAAAGAGCGGACTCGAACGAGCGCTGGCTTCCTATCAGGAACGCGGCACGCAGATGGCCGCCAAAGCGGAAGAGCTGAAGATCTCTGTCGCCGATCAGCAGGAAGCGATGGACGAACTGCGCGACCGCCGCTCCTCCGCCGCAGAAAAAATCCAGACCTTGGAAAAAGAGATTTCCGAACTCCAGCGCCAGCTGGCCGATAAAAACGCCCGCCTTGAAATGGTTTTTGAAGCCCGCAAAGAAGGTTTCCCCGCCGGCGCCCAGCACCTGCTGGATCGCGACGACGAAAACGTCGTCGGCCCGCTCGCCGAACAGTTTACCGCCGCACCCGGTTTTGAAACCGCGCTCGAAGCGGTACTCCGTCCGTGGATGGACGCACTGGTGGTTCGCACCCGTTCCGGCGCGCGGAATGTTCTTACTTTGCTGGCCGAAAGCAATCAGGGCGCCGTGCGCCTGCTCGCCGCCGAAGGCGACGCTCCGGCCGCCACCGAAAATTCATTGCTCGGAAAAATTTCCTGCGCCGACGAAGTTCGTCCGCTGGCGGCGCGACTGCTCGCTAACGTTTTTGTCGCCGAGACTCTTCAGGCGATTCCGCTCACCCTGCCCGCCGGTTCCGTGTTTGTAACCAAACGCGGCGAACTGCTGACCGCCGAAGGCACCGCCGAACTCTGGAAGCCCGAAGAAGGCGAAATCAATCCGCTGGGCCGTCACCATCTGCGCGAACAGTTGCAGGGCGATATCCAAACTCTGGAAAAATCGCTGGCCGATAAACGTAAACTGCACGAAGCCCTGCGCGCCGAGCAGAACGGAACCGGCGATGCGCTCGAAGCCGCTCAGCGTGAACTCGACGACCGCCGCCGCTCCCTCGCCGTACAGGAAGGCGAAAGTCAGGTCATCGCTCGCGAACTGAAACAGGCCCGCGACCGCGTCGAAACCGTCACCTACGAATTTAATAAACTGATGGAGCAAAAAGGTTCCGGCGAAGACCGCCGTACCGCCGTTGCCCGCGAAGGGGCCGAAGCGCGCGATAAGCTGGCGCAGACCCGCCAGCAGATTTCGACGCAGACCGAAACGCTCAACGCGCTCGAAGAACTGCGTGCCACCGTGCTTTCCGAAACCTCCGAATGCCGCGTGCAGTATTCACAGCACGAACAGCGGATCGAATCGCTCAAGAGCCGCCGCCAGCCGCTCGAAGCGCGGTTGAAAGAACTGCAGGAACTGATCGAAGAACGCACCCGCGGAGTCAGCTCCTACCAGCAGCGCGTCGCCCAGCTCAAAGCCGCCAGCAGCGAAGCCGAACAGAAAGTCGCGCCGCTCAGCGCCGCCGTTTCCGCCGCGGAAAAGAAACTGGCCGAAGCCCGGCAAATACGCGAAGGCCGCACCGCCGCCCTTTCCGAACGCGAGCAGACCCTCCGTACGCTTCAGAGCGAAATGGAAGAAATGCAAAACGGCAAAACCAAACTCGAAGTCGAACTGGCGGAACAGCGTATGCGCCACCAGAACTCGCTCGACCGTCTGACTTCGACGTGGCACATCACGCCCGATCAGCTCGCCCGCGAGCCCGCTCCGAAATGGGAAAACGACGTCGAACCGCCGATGGACGAAATTGAAATTCAGGCCGCCGAACACCGCGCTAAACTGGAATCTATGGGCCCGGTCAATCTCGTTGCCATCGAAGAACACGCCGAGCTCGAAGAACGCTTTGCCTTCCTCAGTCAGCAGGAAGCCGACCTGATCAGCGCCAAAGACCAGCTCGTAGAAATGATCAAAAAGATTAACCTGACCACCACCGAACTGTTCAAAGATACCTTTGATAAAGTGAACGAAAATTTCGGCATTATCTTTGAACAGCTCTTTGGCGGCGGCGCGGCCAAACTGGTACTGGTGGACGAAACCGACGTACTGGAATCCGGCATTGAAATTATCGCCCGGCCTCCCGGCAAAAAGCTCCAGACGATTTCGCTGCTCTCCGGCGGCGAGCGCACCATGACCGCCGTCGCCCTGCTCTTCGCGCTCTTCAAAGTCAAACCGAGCCCGTTCTGCGTACTCGACGAAATGGACGCGGCGCTCGACGAAGCCAACGT
>CAZSSI010000172.1:0-3048 GCA_964609345.1 uncultured Verrucomicrobiota bacterium
AGGCGGGCGGCGAGTTCATTCAACACACGTTCGTCATCGGCATCGCCAGCAGATTCAAACACCGCGCCGAAACGAATGAAGGGGCCGGTGTTGTCCCACGGCACGGTGGAAATGCCAAAATTTTCAATCAGATAGAGCGAAACTTCTTCTGCGTTGGCGAAGGTCACGCTGCCAGCCGCCTTCGGCGCTTTGACGTATAAGTAGAACGTTCCGCCTGGCATTCTGGCATTAAAACCGACGCCGCACAGGACTTCGACCATTCGGCGCAGCCGCTTTTCGTAGTGATCCCGGATTTCCTCGGCGAGGCGTTCGTCGGCAATTCCTGCGCACGCGGCGTGCTGAATTGCTTTAAACTGTCCGCTGTCGCAGTTGTCTTTAATCATCGCCAGTGCATCGACCGCCCACGCCGCGCCGCAGAAAAAGGCCAGACGCCAGCCAGTCATATTGTAGGCTTTACTCATCGAGTGCAGTTCAATCGCACACTCCTTGGCACCGGGGCGCTGAAGAATGGATTTTCGGGGAGCATCGTAAACCAGCGTCGCGTAAGGCGCGTCCTGCACAATCAGAATATTGTGCTTCTTCGCGAAGGCGATCAGCTCGTCATAAAATTCATCCGTCGCCACCGCGCCGGTCGGATTGTTGGGATAGTTGATATAAAACAGTTTGCAGCGATCCGCCAATGCCGGGTCGATTTTCTTGAGGTCCGGAAGAAATCCGTTTTCTTCCAGCAGCGGAATGTTCACTACTTCGCCGCCGAGATATTTGGTATGCGTAGCCATCACCGGATAGCCGGGCACGGTTTGAAAAATCACGTCGCCGGGATTAACGAAAGCGAGCGGAAGCATCGCCAGCGCCGGTTTGGTACCGATGCTGTGGTTGATTTCTGTGGCGGGATCGAGCGTAACGCTGAAAAATTTCTTCATGTAATCGGCAGCGGCCTGCTTGAACTCCGGAATTCCGTTGTCGGAATAACCGCGGTTGGACGGCTTATCGACTTCCACCTTGAGTGCTTCGCGAATGGGCGCCGGAGCGATTCCGTCGGGCTCGCCGACACCGAAGTCGAGGATCTCAAGGCCGGGATGCTGTTTGCGCGCCTTGGCTTTGGCCCGTTTGATTTTTTCAAACTTATAAATTTCGGTCGATTTGCCGTAGTTTTCGCCACCGATCCGCTCGGCAAAAAGTTTTTGTGCATCCATCATACGCTCGTTTCCTTTACTTCATCAGAACGACTCGTTGGCGTTCTCTTTTGCATGAACCGGACTTCCCTTTGGAATCAGCTTGTCCAGCCGTTTTTCAAATTCTTCAACCGAAAACTTCGACAGAGGGAGGCTCAAGTCCGAGTTTTCAAAAACACCGTTCTTGATGGATACATTCTCGCGGAAAAACCCGATCACCAGTTTTTCGTTCAGTACGTCCACGCCAAGAAAAATAATATCCACAACTTTTTCGCGTCCGCGTTTAAATTCCTTGGAGAAGGCATACTGGGTATTTCGGGCATAGTCACCGTGCCGGGTGAATTCATCGTCGCTTTTGCAGTGGTGATAACCCCGCGCCGCGAGAACCTTTTTCATGCTTTGACCAAACAGCATAGCCGTTACTCCTCTTCCTGCCTAAAAAGCGGAGAACCGTAGTAAAAACGGAGCCGCCTTGTAAATGACGAATCACTTAGTTACAGCAGATTGGCCGCTTTCTCGGCAATCTCGGAGCGCACGCCCTCTGTCAGAAGCATGTGGGCCGCCAGCGGCTCCCTGCGGAACTTTTCCACTACCGCGCTCAGTCCATTGGACATGCTGTCAACATACGGATTATCAATCTGATAGAGATCGCCGGTCAGTACGATTTTCGTATCGTGCCCGACACGGGTAATCACCGTCTTTACCTCCAACGGCGTCAGATTCTGCGACTCATCCACAATCATGAACTGGTTCGGGATGCTCCGCCCGCGAATATACGTGAGAGGTTCCACATCGATCAGCGGATTGGAGGCCAACAGAGCTCCACCCTTCTTACCCGACGATGTGCCGGGGCGGGTGTGAACAATCAGCTCCAGCGCGTCGTGAATCGGCTGCATCCACGGATCGAGTTTTTCCTCAATCGTACCGGGCAGATAACCCAGGTCGCGGCCCATCGGAAAAATCGGACGGGAAACCAGCAGGCGCTTATAATACTTCGTGTCCATCACCTGATGGTAGCCCGCCGCGATCGCCAGCAGGGTCTTGCCTGTACCGGCCTTACCGGAAAGCGTCACCAGCTTGATCTTATCATTGAGCAGCGCATCCATCGCAAAGCGCTGTTCGCGGTTACGTGGAACAATCGGCGCACCCTCGCCCATCGTTAGGAGCTTGACCAGCCGGTGCGTCTCCGCGTCATAGCGCGCCAGCATGGTCTGCCGGGAATCGTTCTCATTCCGCAGAGTCACATACTGATTCGGAAACAGATTTTCCATATCCGGAATTACGGCATGGCCTTCTTTCGCGAAAAAGCTGATTGCTTCCGAATCTGTGTCGAGCACCGTCTGTCCGGTATAAATCTCGTCGGCCTCGCGGCTGTTATCGTTTTCATAATCCTCGGCTTCCAGCCCCAGCGCATCCGCTTTCAGCCGCAGATTGATGTCTTTACTCACCACCGTACAGCGTACATCCGGCTGAGCCAGCTTTACATCCATCGCCATCTTTAAAATCAGATCATCCGCCGACAAGCCGACAGAGAAAGGGTTTTCTTTGTCCGCGAAGGTGACTTTAATCGTACCACCATGTTCCAGCGTCACGCCGTCGGAGAGCCGGCCCTGCTTGCGCAGTTCATCCAGTGCCCGTGAAACAGTACGGGCATTACGCCCGCGCTCGCTGAGTTCCCGTTTAAACTGATCGATCTCCTCCAGCACCTTCAGCGGAATAATTACATTGCAGGCTTTGAAGTGGCGAATGGCGGTGGGATCGTGAAGAAGGACGTTGGTATCCAGAATAAAATTTTGCATATGCTAGGTATAAAGCTTTCTTGCCGCTCACAAAAGCCTGTTTTTACAAACCATGAAAAAAATCACTCCAACCC
>CAZSSI010000173.1:0-3046 GCA_964609345.1 uncultured Verrucomicrobiota bacterium
GAACAGCTTCTTGGCAACCCGGCCAAAGCGAAACGTCAACTCGGCTGGGAGCCGAAAGTAAAATTCGCAGAGCTTGTCAAAATTATGACCGACGGAGACCTCCGCCTGCTCGATGGCGAGTCCTATCACAAAGGGTTTTAGCAGGCGGATGCGTTAAAACGCTTTGCTCGTTAAACCGGCCTGTCGGCCTCGTTAAAAACGTTGAAGTCGGGAAAAATAAAAAATGGCTGATCGATTTGAAGATTTAGATGCATGGAAAGTGGCTCGCGAGCTGGCAAACTTGATTTATGTATTCGGACGAGAATCTGGGGTTTCTAAAGACTACGGTTTCAAAGATCAAATTCAGAGAGCTGCGGTTTCTGTGATGAACAATATTGCCGAAGGATTTGAGCGGGG
Source organism: uncultured Verrucomicrobiota bacterium (assembly GCA_964609345.1). GTDB lineage: Bacteria > Verrucomicrobiota > Kiritimatiellia > Kiritimatiellales > Tichowtungiaceae > Tichowtungia. The sequence continues at coordinate 397 of CAZSSI010000173.1, forward strand.
GAGTAATAAGGATTTTGCAAAATTTATGTTTATAGCCCGCGGATCGACCGGTGAAGTACGCAGCCTGCTTTATCTGGCAATCGATCAGAAATATATAACCGAAGAACAGTTCAGCGAGGCTTATAATTTGTGTGTGAGAGAATCTCAGCTTTGCTGGGGTCTGATAAAACATCTCCAGAAAAACAGCGGGTGGAAAACCGGGGTGCAGATTGCTCTCATGATGCTAATCCCCGCTTTTCCCCGGATGTAACGATTTTAACGGATTTAACGAGCGGCTCTGCCGCGTTTCAACGAGGTGCACCGCACCGGTTTAACGATTTGAATGGAGTGACTATGGAACGGAATGAAAAAATCTACATCGCTGGCCACCTCGGCCTCGTCGGCGGCGGAATCTGGCGGGCATTTCAGCGCCACGGCTACACGAATTTGCTGGGCCGCTCAATCGACGAACTCGATCTGATCAATCAGCAGGCGGTCGAAGAGTTTTTCGCCAAAGAAAAGCCGGACGTTGTGGTGCTGGTAGCGGCGAAAGTCGGCGGCATTCACGCCAATAATGTGTATCGCGGACAGTTCATCTACGAAAATTTAATGATCGAACTGAACGTCATTCACGCGGCGTACAAATACGGCGTCAAAAAACTGCTGTTTCTCGGCTCGTCCTGCATTTATCCGAAACTGGCGCCGCAGCCGATCAAAGAAGAGGCGTTGCTGACGGGGCCGCTGGAGCCAACCAATGAGCCGTACGCGATGGCCAAAATTGCCGGCATCCGGCTGTGCGATGCCTATAATCGACAGTACGGAACCAACTTTATTTCCGCCATGCCGACCAATATGTACGGGCCCGGCGACAACTATCATCCGGAAAACTCCCACGTTCTTCCCGCGATGATCCGCAAGATGCACCTCGCAAAATTGCTGGAAACCAGCAATTTTGAGGAACTTTCCCGTGTTTATCAGCACGAGCAGAAATCGCAAATCGGCAATCAGAAATCAGAAATTCTGAACTGGCTCAGTAAGAGCGGCATCTCGCTGACCTCCGACCTCCGACCTCCGACCTCTGTCCTCCGTCCTCTGACCTCCGAGACGCGCAGCGTCACGCTCGCCCTCTGGGGAACCGGAACGCCGTTGCGCGAATTTCTTTATTCTGACGATTTGGCTGAGGCCTGCGTGTTTCTTGTCGAGAAGGCGAACTACAAAGACATGGCCTTCACCGATGAGTCGGGAACCGTGCAGTCGCACATCAACGTCGGATCCGGCAAAGAGGCAACGATCAGGGAAATTGCCGAGACGGTTAAGGCGGTTGTCGGGTTTGCCGGTGAAATCAAATGGGACGCCTCAAAACCGGACGGAACTCCGCGCAAGCTCATGGACTCTTCGCGCATCAATGCCCTTGGCTGGAAACCGCACGTCACACTCAAAGACGGCCTCGCCCGCGCTTATGCCGATTTCCTCTCCCGGGTGAAATAGATTTTTACAACCGTTTATGGTGAACCTTCACGGTGAACCGCTTCGTGAGAGGGATAAAGAGAGGTTTCATGAGGGGAGTTCTAACTGCGGATGTCACGGGGTTACACGAATGAGGATATTGTGGAAATAAACGGAGCCCAGAAGTTTCGGGGCTGCCCTGCTGGCAGGGCTTGATTTTAAATCGAGAGCTCATCTGAAAGCCTGCTTTGAGTGAGATCCCTATTCAAATCTGTACCGTTTATTTCTGCTTCTCTGACTTCCTCGGTTTTCCTCTAACATCAACAGGTTGTAGAAAATGATTTTGCCCTTAATGATTTTGCTAAAACTCTTCTCCGTTTCTTGCCGAAGGGTATAGAAAATATGAACAAAATTTTAATCATCGGGTGCAAAGGACAGCTTGGCACGGACTGTATGTCTGTGCTCGGTGCGCGCGCCATCGGGATCGATCTGCCGGAGATGGACATCACAGACCGGATTCAATGTTTCGGCAAACTGGATGCGATCCGTCCGTCCGCCATCATAAACTGTGCGGCGTATACCGCAGTCGATGCTTGCGAAACCGATCCGGCCTGCTGGAAGGTGAATGCGACCGGGCCGAAACATCTGGCGGAGTGGGCCGCGGCCAACGGCGCATTTCTGGTTCATATCTCGACCGATTATGTGTTCAGCGGGGACAAGCCGCTGTTTGAAGCTTCGGTTGAAACGGATCCTGCCGCGCCGGTTTCCGAGTACGGGAAATCCAAACTGGCCGGAGAGCAGGCTGTTCTTGAAAGCGGAGCAAATGCCGCCATTTTGCGCACGGCATGGCTGTACGGCGCGCACGGAAAAAACTTTTTGAAAACCATGCTTCGGCTGGCACTGCAAAATCCGGAACGCGAAATCAGAGTTGTAAACGATCAGTTCGGCTCGCCGACCTGGTCATACACACTGGCGCGGCAGATCGCAGCGGTTACTGATAAAAAAGCGATCGGCATTTTTCATGCGACGTCGGAAGGCTATTGCAGCTGGTACGATCTGGCGGCCCGGTTTTTGCAAAGGATGGAGGTGTCGCACCGGATTGCGCCGTGTACGACAGCGGAGTATCCGACACCCGCCCGTCGTCCGAAGAATTCGATTCTGGAAAATGCTGCGCTGAAACAGCAGGGGCTGAACGTTTTTGGAGACTGGGGAACGGAGCTGGAAC
>CAZSSI010000174.1:0-3031 GCA_964609345.1 uncultured Verrucomicrobiota bacterium
GCGCCGCCAGCGGCTTTGGCAACTTTTCCAGGGTTTTGAAAAGCTGCTCGGCCAGCGCTTCATCGCACGGTTTAATTTTCCACTTTTTAGACATTTTCAAAAAAACAGCGCCCCGAAAATTCGGGGCGCCGCTCCATTATTCCAGAGTTCCGACTCCTCAGGCTTTTTCCTCTTTGTGCCAGAGCAGTGCCACCGGCGTGGCAATGTAGACCGACGAGAAGGTTCCGACCGCAATACCAATGAAAAGAACCAGCGCAAAATCACTAATGGAACCGCCGCCAAAGATCATCAGTGAGAGAATGGTCAGCTGCGTCGAAACGCCGGTCAGCAAGGTGCGACTCAGTGTCCGGTTGATGCTTCGGTTGGCCACTTCAACATACGGTTTGCCATGCGATATCCGGAGATCTTCACGAATACGGTCAAATACCACGATGGTGTCGTTGACCGAATAACCGATGATCGTCAGCAGCGCGGCCACGGTGGTCAGGTCGAGTTGGCGACCCAGCATGCAGTAGATGCCGATCGTGATGATTACGTCGTGCACCACAGCAACAACCGCGCCAGTCGCAAAGCCGAATTCGAACCGGAAGGCCAGATAGATGATAATACCGACCAAGGCAAGAGTCAGGGCGATCATGCCGCTTTTCTTCAGTTCGGCCCCTATCTGCGGCCCGACGATGTTGGCCTGCAGGTTGTGGTAGCCGTTTTTGCCGAATGCAGTTTCAATGGCGCGTACAACCTCATCGCCGTTTTGTCCGCTTACTTTGACTTCCAGCGTTTCAGCGCCTTTAGCTGTCGGATCGAGTTCGCTTTGGTACTGAATCTTGGCATCACGCACTCCGGCTTGATCTAGAACAGAACGCACGGTATCGACCGGCTGTTTTTCTTTAAAGGCGAAGGTGATGGATGTTCCGCCGGTGAAATCCACCCCGAAATTATCCTGCCCCTTTTTAAGGAAAACAGCCCAGGTTCCGACGATTACGGCAACAGAAATCCCGATAACCCATGCGCGTTTCCCGAGAAAGTCGAAGTTCGGGTTTTTGAAAACCTGCATCATCTTGATGGTTTTCAGGTTGGTCTTTTCGGCTATCAGGTTGAGAATCAGACGGGTGAAAACCAGCACCACGAGCATGCTGACAAGAATCCCGGCGGTCAAGGTGACCGCAAACCCGCGGATGGCACCAGTGCCCTGCCAGAACAGAATGACCGCCGTAAGCAGCGTGGTGAGGTTGGAGTCGAATATCGCACTGAAGGCTTTTTCATAGCCGGCCGTGATCGAATTGCTAAGCGATTTTCCCGCCTCGAGCTCTTCACGCATGCGTTCATAAATCAGCACATTGGCATCCACCGCCATACCGATGGTGAGCGCAATACCGGCAATACCGGGCAGCGTCAGTACGGGCAATCCGGCCGAAGCACCAGCACCGGCGGAGAACAGGCCGAGAATTCCAGAGGAAAACCACATGCCGAACGGCAGCAGGAGAATCACCAGAAGAAGTGAGATGTTTGCAACAACTCCGGCCAGTAAGTAGTAGCCAGCCATAAAAATGAAAACAGCGACGCTTCCGTAAACTGCGGCACTCACGCCGCTATCAATCGAGTCTTTTCCGAGCGACGGATCCACGGTGCGTTCTTCGATAATATTTACCGGCGCAGGCAGCGCACCGGCACGCAGAACGTTGACCAGACGGGTGCACTCATCGACGGTAAACCGACCGGTGATCTGCGCGTTGCCGCTGTAAATGGCATCCTGAATGGTCGGCGCGGAATAAAGTTTTCCGTCAAGAATGATGGCGAGGCGGCGGCCCGTTTCGCTGTTGAGATTGTTTTCGCCGCGCGGTGCGTAGGCGGCGGTGACTTTGCCAAACTTCTCGGCTCCCGCTTTATTGAAAGAAAGCGAAACGTACGGCTGATTATTCTGCGGTTCGTACTCAACCCGGGCATCCTTAAGCGCCGAGCCGGTGAGCTGTTTACGCACTTCAATATAGGCGGGCTTATAAACCGTGGAACCGTCCTGCAATGTTTCCTTTTCGAGCATGAACTCCGCGCCGCGCTTGGCACCGAACCGTTTGAGTTCTTCCCAGAATGCGCGGTCCATGGCTTTATCTTCAACCGCTTTGCGGTCGCGCACATAGTACGATTCATTGCCGACCCGCACCGTGCTGAAGCCGGACGGCGTCAAGCCCTGAGAAAACAGTTCGCTCACCCATGTATCGCTTTCAGGATGCACCAGCCGGAATTCAAGAAACGCCACGCTCTGAATCGAGTTTTTGGCTTCGTTGCGTTTGTTGGCATCCACACCCGGCAGACGAATGACAATGCGGTTGTCGAGCAGCGGATAAATTTCCGGCTCGGCAATACCGAGACCGTCCACGCGGCTGCGGATAACTTCCAACGCTACACTTTGCGTTTTTTTGACTTCTTCCTTAACCGCTGATTCGAGAGTTGCACCTTCCAGCTTGCCGTCCTTTTCAAGTACGTTTTTGCGAACTTCGTTCTGATCCACTTCCACGGTGAAGCTCGTTCCGCCTCGAAGGTCGAGACCGAGTTTGACCTTGTCCTTAAACGGGGTTACCAGAGCCAGCGACCACGCCGTCAGCACGATCAGCAACAGCCATTTCCACATTGCTTGTTTTTTCATAGTCAAAATCCCAACGGTTTAAGCTTTTGCATCCGAAGGAAGGTCACCCTTCTCATCCAGAACCTGCGAAACAGCGCTCTTGAGCACTTCAATTTTTGTTTTCTCGGCGATGCTCACGATCAGAGTCTTATCCTTCACGCTGGCGATTTCGCCAATAATGCCGCTGGTCAGCAAAACGCGGTCACCGCTTTTCACCGCTTCGATCAAAGCCTTGCGCTCTTTTTCACGACGGCGCTGCGGACGGATCATGACGAAATAAAAGATGGCGACCATGAAGACCATCCAGCCGATGGTGAAGCCCGGTGAAGTCTGTCCCTGAGCGCCGTTTGCGCCCGGCGTTGGTCCCATAGCAATTATCTGTGAAAACATACTTTTCTCCCTTACTTTTTC
>CAZSSI010000175.1:0-3019 GCA_964609345.1 uncultured Verrucomicrobiota bacterium
CTCTGAAAAACCCGCGCAACGTTGCCTCCGGAACCTTGATGCTGACCGACTATGCGGAAATCGCCAAGCGCGGACTGGAATTCCAATGTTTCGAACTGCTGGCGACAGAGCGTATGCCGTCATCGCAGACCGAGGCGCTCGCTCTGTTGAAAAAAACCGGACTGCCGGTTATTCAAAGCGTTACGGTTCCGTCCGCCGAGGTGCTTTCCGCTGTAGAAAAACTGAATCGGCAGCGCGCAACGCTGCCGGTTATGACCGACGGCGTCGTCATCAAGGTCAACGACCTCGCGGTGTGCGGGCGGCTTGGCGCCACAACGCATCATCCGCACAGCGCCGTTGCCCGCAAATACGAAGAAACTCCGACTCAAACCCGCCTGCTGAGCGTCGAATGGTCGCGCGGAACCACCGGTAAACTGACGCCTGTCGCGCGGTTCGAGCCGATTGAAATTCAGGGCGCAACGGTTCAGAGCGCCACGCTTCATAATTTGGAACACCTTCGAGCGCTGGATTTAAAAATCGGCGATTGGATTAACGTCATCCGTTCCGGCGGAACGGTGCCGGAAATTACCGGCGTCTGTTTGGACCGTCGTCTCGGCAACGAAACCGCAATCCCGGATCCGGTGGAATAATTTATGGCCTCGTCGTATCAATATCTTTTCGGACCAGTCCCGTCGCGCCGCCTTGGCCGCTCGCTCGGTATCGACGTGACGCCGTTCAAAACCTGTTCGTTCGACTGTGTGTTCTGTCAGTGCGGCTGCACGACGCGCCTCATTACAGAACGCGGCGAGTTTGTTCCGCTCGAAAAGGTCTGCACTGAAATCGAACTCTGGCTGAAAGAAGACGGCGCGGCCGATTGCATCACCTTCGCCGGCTCCGGCGAGCCGACGCTCTATTCGCGTCTCGGCGAGCTGATTGCCTTCATCAAGTCGTGCACGCCGATTCCGGTCATCGTTCTCTCGAACGGAACGCTGCTCTGCCGTCCCGGCGTGCGGAATGAACTTCTGCGGGCCGACATAGTCAAAGTCAGTCTGAGCGCATGGGATGAGGCTTCGTTTCAGAAAATCAACCGCCCTGCCCCGGGGATTTCGTTTGAACAGGTTCTGACGGGAGAGAGCGCGTTCCGGAAAGAATTTCCCGGCGAGCTTTGGCTGGAAGTTTTTTTGATGGAAGGAATTAACGCCGATCTGTCGCAGGTAAAAAAAATCGCCGCCGCCGTCAGCGGAGTCCGTCCGGACAAAATTCATCTGAACACGGCAGTGCGTCCGCCAGCTGAAGTGGCAGTTTATCTGGTAACCAAAGAAAAGCTGGCCGCGCTTTGCGAGCTCTTTACTCCGCACGCCGAAGTGATTGCGTCGTTTTCCGCAACCCATATCGACGGAACCGTCGACGCCGATAAACTGATCGGCATGATTCGGCGGCATCCCGCCACAGCGACCCAGCTGGCACAGAGTTTCGGCGTCGATTCCGCAGTAATTATTCCCCTATTGAACGATCCCCGACTGCACTCCGAGGTGCGCGGCGGCGAAACCTATTACACGTGCCGGTAAAAAGGGCTTGCGCCGCACCGCTCGTTATGATTAAAAGGCCCGCTCTTTTAGCAAGGATTAGGTAAAAAAATGAAAAAAGAAATTCATCCCGAATACACTGATGCAGAAATTTCGTGCGCCTGCGGCCACGTGGTTAAAACCCGCTCGACCGTTAAGAAGATGCACGTCAACCTCTGCTCCGCTTGCCATCCGTTCTTCACCGGAACGGCCAAGATGCTCGATACGGAAGGTCGCGTAGACCGTTTCCGCAAGCGCTACGGCAAGTAACGACGCTCATTTCAGGCCGGACTCTGTTTCTCGGAGCCCGGCCTTTTTGTGTCCCGCCATGATTACTCGCTCCTATCTGGAAAACCTGCGTAGACGCATCTCCGGGCTTGAAACGGAAATGTCCGCGCCGGGCGTTGCCGCGAATCCCCAGAAAATGCAGGCGCTGATGCACGACTACTCGCATCAGAAAAAAGTCGCCACCGCCGCCGAATATTTCCTGAAGCTGGAAGAAACGGTCGCCGAGAGCCGCGCCATGCTTGCAGACGCTTCTACGGATGCCGAATTGCGTGAAATGGCCGAAATCGAGCTGGCTGATGCCGGAGCGAAATTATCCGACGCGGAAAAAGCGGTGAAGATCGCCCTGCTTCCGCCAGATCCTTCTGATTCAAAGAACGTGATCATGGAAATCCGTGCCGGTACCGGCGGCGACGAAGCCGCTCTTTTCGCCGGCGACCTCTATCGCATGTACAACCGCTATGCCGAAGCCCACGGCCTTAAAGTTTCTGTCATGGACGTAAGCCTTTCTGAAACAGGTGGATACAAGGAAATTGTTTTCTCCGTTGAAGGCGAACTTGTCTATAAAAAACTGAAGTACGAAAGCGGAACGCATCGCGTACAGCGCGTTCCGGCAACCGAAACTCAGGGTCGGATTCACACTTCCGCCGCCACCGTCGCCGTGCTCGCTGAAGCCGAGGAAGTGGATATCGAAATCAAAAACGAAGATCTGCGAATCGACACCTATCGTTCCAGCGGATCGGGCGGACAGCACGTCAACACAACCGATTCAGCAATTCGTATCACACATATCCCAACCGGCGTGGTGGTTCAATGTCAGGACGAGCGCTCGCAGCATAAAAATAAAGCCAAAGCGATGCGGGTTCTGCGCTCAAAACTCTACGAAGCTCAACAGCAGAAAATCGAATCGGAACAAGCTGCGGCCCGCCGCTCGCAGGTCGGCTCCGGCGACCGGAGCGAGAAAATCCGCACCTACAACTATCCGCAGAACCGGCTGACCGATCATCGCATCAATCTAACCCTTTATAAACTCGACCGTGTGGTGGACGGCGACCTGGACGATGTTTTCGATGCCCTCTACGAGCACGACGTGGAGTTAAAAATCAAGGCTCAGACCGACAAAGCATCAAACCGTGATTTTTAACAAAAAGCCGTTGTTTTGTCTCTTTTCACCATCAATTTAGCCAAAA
>CAZSSI010000176.1:0-3019 GCA_964609345.1 uncultured Verrucomicrobiota bacterium
ACCAGCCCGTACCAGCCCGTACCAGCCCGTACCAGCCCGTACCAGCCCGTACCAGCCCGTACCAGTCCAAGGAGATATGCTGTTTTGAATAAATTATGGTTTTCAATTTCCGTTTTCATTGCCGCGCTGATTATTTTTGCCGGGCTGATCTTTCTGGATGGGCGTCCTGATCCGACCCTTCATCGTGCTGCAGCCGGTGGAAATCTGAAGCTAGTCAAAAAACAGCTGACTGCCGGTGCCAACATCAATGCGCTTGATGAGAACGGGTTTTCTCCGCTGATGTGCGCTGTTCAAGGCGGAGATGTGAAAACTGTGGACTTTCTGCTGACTGCCGGTGCGAAGGTCAATCAGGTCGGGCAGAAGGGAAACGCCGCGCTACATTTTGCCGCTCAGCAAAACGATTCGCGACTAACCGATCGGCTGATTGCCGCTGGTGCCGATCTTCAACTCCTCAACGCCGACAAAGCCACGCCACTTTATCTTTCCACGAAGGCCAATTCTCCGGCGACTGAACGGCTGGTGGCCGCAGGCGCACTTCCAGCTGATCTTTCCTGCGCCGGAGAAAGCTATCTTTTATGCGCCGCCCGTTACGGCAATCTCACCATGCTTAAGATTTTGATCGAACGTAATGCCGACCTGAACATTCGTGCCAGCAATGGAGCGAGCGCCTTGCATTACGCAGTGAACAGATCATATGCAGAAGTTATTAATTTACTATTGGATCACGGTGCGGATATTAATGCGCAGGATCGGCAAGGCTGGACTCCGCTGCACCACGCCGTGCGCGGCAACCAGATTGCGGTGGTGCGGCAGCTCATCGGTCGCGATGCGAAATTAGAAATTCGCGGCTATTTGGGGCGCACCCCGTTGCTGATGGCCGCGCAATTGGGACGGGGCGATATTTTTGAGATATTGGTAAGAGGTGGCGCTGATATAAATTCTAAATCGACCGCCGCCGAGACCGCCTCTGATTTGGCGATTGCCAATCAAAATCGTGAAATTGTGGATTTTTTGAATAAATATCAGCAGGAACTCAAGGAGTTCAGCAGAAACTCTTCCGGACGGTATTAAGCGGAAGACTGCCTTCAATTTGGGTCCCTTTGCCCAGCTCGCTTTTTGTCTGCAGTTCTCCGTTGAGTGCTGCGAGCCGCTCGCGCATACCGAGCAGGCCGAACGAAGTCGGCTTTTCAGCGGCCCCGGCTTCCATGCCGCGTCCATTATCGGTGATCAAGAAGCGGATCGTTTGCTTATCCGCGACCAGATTAATTTCGACTTTGGTGCCGCCGGCATAGCGCGACACGTTGGTGAGAGCTTCCTGCACCGTGCGAAAAATCGCCGTCTTGATGTCATCGGAAAGCGCGTCCTCGTCGATATCAACGTAAAGAGCGCATTCTATCCGATTGCGCTGTTTCCAGTCGTCTATCATACCGGCGAGAGCCTCCCCGAGACCCAGATCATCGAGCGCGCCGGGACGCAGGCGGTGGCAGATAGAGTGAATATTTAGAATTCCTTCGCTCAGCAGGTTCTGCATAGCGTCCATCTTATTTTTTACACGGTCGCCACAGGCACATTCGGCCTTCAATGCAGCCAGATCGATTTTGAGTGCCGTTAACGTCTGTCCGAGCTCGTCGTGCAGCTCGCGGGCAAAATATTTGTGCTCATTTTCGAGTACCGCATCCAGATGTCGCGCCAGTTGCTGGTAGCGCACCTCGCTGGTTTTCAATTCCTCTTCGGCCTGCTTGTTCTTACTGACATCGCTCATAATGATGCGGCACAGGGGCTCGCCAGCTTCGTTTTGTGCGGTGGCGGTTTCCAGATGCGCCCAGAATACAGTGCCGTCATTTTTTACCATCCGTAGATCACAGGCCTGCGATTTGTCGGTCTCAAAAAGCTGTTTGCGGTGCAGGTAATACATGTCCTGATCGTCTTTGAGAATAAACCGGCTGATCGGCCGATGGATCAGCGCGCTCCGCGATACGCCAAGCAGGGTGGCGGCGATCAGATTGACCTCCAGAATCAGTCCCTTTTCGCTGAGCGTGCAATAGCCCACCGGCGCCAGATCGTACAGGTCGAAATAGCGCGCCCGTAAAGAGTCCAGTTCCGCGTACGCCATTCGCAGATTTTCGTTCTGCATCTCCAGTTCAATTTGATGAACCTGCAGTTCGTGTATCGTATGCTTAATTTCTTCGGGCGACATAGAGTGCAGAACTTCCGGATCCATGGCTGCCTTTCGTTCGGCGGCCCGGCGCATTTCCGCGAATTGTTCAAGAAGCTCGCTGTTTTCGTGCATCGCTCAAAACCCTCCAGAGTCCGGAACATATTTATCCATTATGATGCGGCAGACGGAACCGCCGTCAGAATCCCGCGCAAGCATCGTTTTGAAAGTCGCCCAGAACTGCGTCCCGTCCTTTTTCACCATGCGGAGTTTATACGCCTGCGAATCGCTGGTTTCAAAAAGCTGTTTGCGGTGCAGGTAATAGCTGTCCTGATCCTCTTTAAGGATGAACTGAGAGAGCCGCTGATGAGCCAGTTCGGTCCGGTCTGTACCCAGCAGACTGGCGGCCGTGAGATTGGCTTCCAGTATCAGCCCTTCTTTGCTGACGGTGAGATAACCCACCGGGGCGAGGTCGTAGAGGTCGAAATATCGCGCCTTCAAGGCTTCCAGTTGCGCGTGAACCTCGCGCAGATTTTCATTCTGCATTTCGAGCTCGATCTGATGCACCCGCAGTTCATGGATCAGCATCCGCGCCTTCTTCGGAGAACACATGTCCGGTATGCTGGACTCCTCGGCCCACACCTTTGCTTCCGCCAGCCGGCGAAGTTCTGCGGCTTGCTCGGGGCATTGATCTTTGTCGGTCATTTTTCACCTCCACTGATTTTCCTTTCCGTGGTCGAAACCGCATACATTTTTTCGGTCTCATCAAGTAGCGCGGTCGAAATGATCGAGACGTTCACGATCTTGCCGAGCTTGGTGAGGCGCTGGGTGCGATACGGCTCCAGAATTTCTGCCTGACCCAGT
>CAZSSI010000177.1:0-3001 GCA_964609345.1 uncultured Verrucomicrobiota bacterium
ACCGCCAGCCGACCGGTCATCAGCAGAACGAAGAGCGCCGCGCAAATTACGCAAAGTCCGAGAGACCAGTACGGCAGCGGACTTTTGTCGTCCGTGCGGCGCAGCAGTTTTGACCACGTCGCCAGCGCCGCCAAGATAAAGGTCAGCCCCAGCACAGCCAAAAACGCCAGTCGGTTCGTGGCGGCATGCGGTGCTTTGGACCCGGCGCGCCCCACCAGCGGCATCATGACGCAGTTGCAGAAGAAAGAAATTCCAGAAGCCACGGCCAGTACGCTGCCGACAACCGGTTTCTGAAGAAAATTTTTGAAGTCAGAATTCATGGACGCCCGTTATAGCCCAAAATCACAGCCAAACAAGATTTTTCCAATGGCCGGAAAAGGTTTATAGTCCGGCGTTGAATACCAGAAAGCGAGTTTATGAGCAGCAAATGGATCACAGTAGCAGGCGCACGGGAACACAATCTCAAAAACATCACGGTTCGCATCCCGCGCAATAAACTCACCGTCATCACCGGACTAAGCGGTTCCGGCAAGTCGTCACTGGCTTTCGATACGCTTTACGCCGAAGGCCAGCGAAAATACGTCGAAAGCCTCTCCGCCTACGCCCGCCAGTTTCTCGAACAGATGCAGAAGCCGGACGTGGACACCATTGAAGGTCTGTCGCCCGCCATCTCGATTGAACAGCGCACCGCCGGTTCGAACCCGCGCTCGATCGTCGCCACCACCACCGAAATCCATGACTATCTCCGCCTGCTGTTTCCGAGCATCGGTAAAGTTCATTGTCCTTCCTGCGGCAAACCGATTCAGCGGCAGAGTGCCGAAAACATCACCGAACAGCTTTTACAGATTCCTGAAAAAACCAAAGTCATGCTGCTCGCGCCGCTGGTGCGCGGACGCAAAGGTCTCCACGAAGAAATTTTCGCCGCCGCCGGACGGCAGGGCTTTGTCCGCGTTCGCGTAAACGGCGAACTCTACGAACTCGACGCGATTCCCGATCTCGATAAAAACAAAAAGCACACGATCGAGGCCGTGATTGACCGGCTCGTCATCGACCCCGCCGCGCGCAGCCGGATCAACGACTCCGTCGAACTGGCGCTCGCCACCGGCGAAGGACTGATGATTGCGATGATTGAGAAGGTAGGGACGGCTGTCCCAGCCGTCCGCGGACGCCTCGGAGAGGCATCCCTACCCAACAGCAATTGGGAAGATCGCCTTTACTCCGAAAAGAACGCCTGCCTCGACTGCAATATCAGCTTTGAAACCTTCACGCCAAAGCACTTTTCGTTCAACAGTCCGTATGGCGCATGCCCGACCTGCCACGGCCTCGGCAATATGCTCACCTTTGACGAAGAGCTGATTGTCCCCGACGAAAAGCTACCGCTTGAAGAAGCCATCCATCCATGGCGGCGCGGCGGACGCCGCGCGATCATCTACTACAAAAAACTGCTGCACGCCGTCGCCGACCACTACGGCGTTTCGCTGGACACACCGTTCAACGAGCTGTCCGCTTCGTTCAAAAAAATTCTCTTCTACGGCTCGGATGAGCCGATTTCTTATTTCATGCGCCGCCACAAACTGAACAAACCGTTTGAAGGAATTATTCCCGGCATGCAGCGGCGTTACACGGACGCCGACAGCGAGTGGACGCAGGATCGGCTGCGCGCCTACATGGGCAACCAGCGCTGCACCGCCTGCCACGGCGCGCGCCTGCGGCCCGAAACGCTCGCCTGCACCGTCGGCGGAAAAAACATTTATGAAATCTGCACGCTCTCCATCGAACAGGCGCAAAAGTTTTTCCATCCGCCTTCACCAAAGGGCTCCGGCGTAACAGGAACATTGGAACTCACGAAAGAGGAAACGCAGATCGCCCGCGATGTCCTGAAGGAAATTCAGGCGCGCCTCGGCTTTATGATGGATGTCGGCCTCGACTACCTCACGCTCGACCGCGAAAGCGGCACGCTTTCCGGCGGCGAGGCGCAGCGCATCCGGCTCGCCACGCAGATCGGCTCGCGCCTGACCGGCGTGCTCTACGTTCTCGACGAGCCGAGCATCGGCCTGCACCAGCGCGATAACGACCGCTTGCTCGCTACGCTCAAAGAACTGCGCGATCTTGGCAACACCGTCGTCGTCGTCGAGCACGATGAACAAACCATCCGCGAAGCCGACTATGTGATCGACCTCGGCCCCGGCGCCGGTGTCCACGGCGGCGAAATTGTTTTCGCTGGCACACCGGAGCAGCTTCTCAAAGCCAAAAACTCGCTGACCGCGCAGTACATGCGCCGCGAAATTGAAATCGAAACACCGAAGCAACGCACCAAAGCCGCCGCGGGATTCATTGAAATTCGCGGCGCGGCAGAAAACAATCTGAAGAACATCAACGTCAAAATTCCGCTCGGACTGCTCACATGTGTCACCGGCGTTTCCGGCTCCGGCAAAAGCACACTTGTTGACGACGTGTTGCGCCGCGCCCTTTACCGCCGCTTTTTCGGCTCCAAAGAGCGCCCCGGCAAACACAAGGAACTGCTCGGCGTCGAACAGATCGATAAGGTGATCGTCATTGACCAGTCGCCGATCGGCCGCACGCCGCGCAGCAATCCGGTGACGTACACCGGCGCGTTCTCGATCATCCGCGATCTTTTCACACAACTGCCCGCATCCAAAGTGCGCGGCTACGGTCCGGGACGTTTCAGTTTTAATGTTAAGGGCGGACGGTGCGAGCATTGCCAGGGCGACGGTCTGCTCAAAATTGAAATGCACTTTCTGCCGGACGTTTACGTCACCTGTCCGCAGTGCGCCGGCAAGCGCTACAACCGCGAAACGCTGGAAGTTCATTACGGCGGAAAGAACATCGCCGAAGTGCTCGCGATGACGATCAACGAAGCGTGCGAATTTTTTGCCGCCATTCCCGGCATCGAACGGAAACTGCGCACACTCCGCGAAGTCGGCCTCGGTTATTTGTGTCTCGGACAGTCCGCCACGACGCTTTCCGGCGGCGAAGCCCA
>CAZSSI010000178.1:0-2971 GCA_964609345.1 uncultured Verrucomicrobiota bacterium
AAATCACCGGCAGTCTCGATTCGGCCTTTGTCGCCGAAGCCAAATTCCCGATTCAGGCACAAATCCTTTACAGCGCACTGCTGGATGGAAAGCTGATCAAAGAGGCGGATAGCATTTCCCTGATCGAACTGCCGTTTAAAGAAATGGGCGACGGTTATCACGAAGTCCGCATTATTGCGCAGGCCTTTTCTCCGGTAACGCCGGGCGGATTTAAAGATTTTCCGGTGGTCATCAACCAAAAGGGACGCTCGGCGGCGATCGCCGGAATTGCCGACGGCGCATCGCATCAGATTGCGGTAAAGGTCGTGCCCGGCGGGAAAGAAATGCCGAAGGAGATTTATCTGCTTTGGAACGCACGGGCACTGGATCGTAAACCGTATGCCGCTGGCACCGAACTTTCGTTTGACGAACGGACGGTCGGAGAAGGGCCTCAGCGCATGCAGGCCGTTGCGGTCTACGAAGACGGCATGGAAGTGCGCAGCGCGCCGGCATCGTTTGCCATTGCATTTAAGCCGCAAGCTGAATAGAAACTCCGCCTCATGAAATGGATTTCGAACAGCCCATCCGACACGTGGATTATTGCGGCGGATTTTTTTCAAACGCTGAAAAAACCGGCGGTGATTGCTCTGCACGGAAATCTTGGCGCAGGGAAAACCTGCTTCACGCAGGGACTGGCGCAGGCGGCAGGAGTCAAAGAGCCGGTTTGCAGTCCGACCTACACGATCATCAGCGAATACTGCGGAACCGTTCCGTTTCACCATATAGACCTTTACCGTCTCGGCGGCCCCGAAGAAGCCTACGATCTGGGTCTCGACGACTATCTGGAAACCGACGGCATCACCGTCATCGAATGGGCCGAGCGCGCCGCCGAAATGCTGCCGCCTTCGACGATCCACATTCGGCTTGAACGCGGCGCAGGCGATGGACAACGCATGATCCGTGTCGTGGAGAATCCACTGGGGAAAAAGATGAAGGATGAAAGATGAAAGATGAACGCGGAATCGTTTTAGGTATTGAGCTTTCATCCCGGCAGGGCAGTTTGGCGCTACTCAAAGACGGAGCGGTGTTGGCGGAAAAAACGTGGATCGGCGAAAATGTCCGCCACAACGTTCTTTTCCAGACGCTGGAAGCGCTTCTGCAAGAGATGCAACTGTCGTATAGCGACATTTCTCTTTACGCCGTCGGGCGCGGGCCGGGCTCATTTTCCGGTATGCGAATGTCTTTTGCTGTGGCGCAGGCGCTGGCTCTGCCGAATAAAACGGAAGTACGTTCCGTCAGCAGCGGCGCGGCGCTGGCTCTTCAAGTGGCGCAGACACTCTTGTCTGCGCAGGTTCCGGAAGGGCAGACAGGAGTGTCCGCCCCACAGCAAATCGCCGTTGTCGGCGACGCCCGCCGCGGACAGTTGTGGTATGGATTGTTTTCTGTAGCCGCGTCCGGCGGGCGCGGGCCGGGGTCGCCGACCCCAGCTACAGTAGAGCAGGTTGAGGATTGGAAACTCGTCCCCTACGAAGAGCTGGTTATTCCCGAAGGAACGCTGGTCATCAGCCCCGAAGCCGAACGGTTGATTCAGTATTTTCCGAACATTGGAGCGCCGCGATTTCCGCGGGCGAGCGACGTGGCGAAACTGGCGCTCAGCCAGATTGAATCCGAGCCTTTGGAGCCGCTCTACATGCATCCGCCGGTCTTCATCGAGCCAAAATATGTTTGAGAAAAACGGAGTTTTTTTGTACAGTCCAAGAATATGCGAAAGCTGTTTTCCATTTTCATTGGCATTCTGCTGGCCGCTGTTTCCGCCCCGGCGGTGATTATTTCCGGCGGTGATGGTTCCGGAAATACCACGGGAACCGGAGTGATCGGCTGGGATTATGTCGGGAGGATTTCCGCGGCGAACGGTGCACCTTCCAGTGTCACTTATCTCGGCAATTCATGGTTCATTACCGCGCACCATGTGCAGCAGTTGGATAATCCGACGGGTGTGGTTCTTAATGCGAATTCGTACGGCATCGACGGATCCAGCTGGAAGAGAATCACCAACAGCACCGGAATCGGTGCTGATTTAACACTCTTCAAAGTGAACGGCAGTGTTTCCGGGCTGGCCACGGTCAACATTGCCAGCAATACGCCCTCGAACGGTTCCGCGCTGAAAATGATCGGGGATGGTCGGAACCGGAATTCTTCGCTGATTACATGGTATGTGGATACAACTCCAGGCAGTTGGGTGTGGAAAACCAACACATTCACCGGTTGGGACAGCACTGCGCAGGGATATACCTATGCATCCGGTTCTTCCAAGCGCTGGGGAACAAACACGGTTGACGGGAAGGTTAGTGGAGTCAATGACGGGTTTGGTCTGACGGACATGTTTTATAGTGACTTCGACAGTGGTGCCGGAGAAGCGCAGGGCGCAACCTATGATTCCGGTGGCGGCGTTTTTACCGGGACGACCAATAACTGGCAGCTTGCCGGGGTTATGCTGACGGTTGGAACCTATAATAACCAACCCAGGAATACAGCCGTTTTCGGCGATGAAACCTATATGGCGGATTTATCCGCCTACAGGAATCAGATCAATCAGGTGATACCGGAGCCGACGACAGGAATTCTGCTTGTGGGCGTCGGTATCGTGTTCGGCGTGATCAAGCGCCTCCGGTATATGTACCAGTGAAATCCACTGCAGCCATCCTGCTGTTTCTTCTGATGGCGGGTTCAGTGTCCGCCATCGTCGTAGCAGATTATTCTATCGCAACCAATCCGCCGTCCGGGATCTGGGATTTGAATTGGGGTTACGTTTATAATTACAAAGGCAGCTCGGCTGTAGCGGTTGGTTCTCATTGGCTGTTAACGGCGGCACATGTGGCTAATGACGGTGGAACAGGGATGTTGACGATAAACGGAATCAATTATTATCAGCAGGAAATAGTTGTGTGCGTCAAGTTCTGCAATTTGGGTTTTTGATATTTCCCCTCCTTTA
>CAZSSI010000179.1:0-2901 GCA_964609345.1 uncultured Verrucomicrobiota bacterium
GTGCTCATGGCGGTGGCGAGAATGCCTTGCGGAAAGTAGAGCAGGCGTTCGGCAAAGTACATGGTGGCGGCGGCCCACGGCGTCGCCCAGCGCGCCATGATGCTGTTGATGGTCATGTTGACCTGCGACACCGACTGGCCGAGCGCGGTCGGCGCCATCAGGCCGAGGAAGCGGGTCACCTGCGGATCTTTCGCGTTCAGATCAACGCCTGGACGCCAGCCGAGCCGGTACATGGCGGGAATCTGCGCCGCCAGCTGTACCGCGCCAGCGACCAGTACGCCGAACGCGACGCCAGCAATCTGGTCTTCCGGTCTTGCGCCCATCCGGGGGCAAACGAAAATCACAAAGGCGATCCAGGTAATGTTCAGTAAACACGGCGTGAAGGCCGCCAGCGCAAACTTTCCAAAGCTGTTGAGGATGCCCTGCGACAGCGCCGTCAGGCAGATGAAAAAGAGGTACGGAAGCATGATGCGCAGAAGCGGCAGAGTTTGCGTTCCTTTACGGAAGGCTTCGACCAGCGGCGGGAAAAAGGTGATGCCGATGCCGATCAGAACAATGACAATCAGTATCGCGCCGATCAGCGTCAATACCCGGCGGGCGAACCGCCAGGCCGCCGTCTCGCCTTCTTTGGCGCGAACCGCTGAAAAAACCGGCACAAAGGCCGAGGAAAGCGCCCCTTCGCCGAACAGCGCGCGAAACATGTTCGGAATACGAAAGGCGACGACGAAGTCGGACATGACCGCGCTGGTGCCGAAGGCGGCGGCGGTGACGGTTTCGCGCAGCAGACCGAGCAGGCGGCTCAGCATGGTGAACAGGCTGACGGTTCCAACCGAGCGGAATAATTTGCGGTGTTCCATAAAGTTTGTCTGAATTTCCAAAGTTTGGAACTCGCAAGACTATAGAGGCTTTCGTATCTTACAACACGAAATTTAATGATCTAACCACGGACTGTATATGAGCAAAACCCCAGGCCGCCTGCTGGCGGGCAATGAAGAAATCCTTGCCGCTTCGTATGAAGAGTTCAACCGGATTCCGGTCGATCTCGACCTGACCGACCAGCCGAGCCACCCTCCCCGCACCCATCAAAAGACCATTGCCGAACCGGTCAGCGTTTCCGGACCGGGCACCTTCGCCGGAAAAAACACCACAACCATCACGTTCGCGCCGACTGACCGCGAAGGCTGGTGGCTGGATCGTACCGACCTGCCCAATTCTCTGCCGATTCGCGTGACGATTGATAACGTCTGGACGACCGGATCGATCGTCAGCAACATCGTGCTGCGCGCTGGCGGCCCGCATAACTATGTCCGCATGGTGGAACACATCGTCTCGCTTCGCATGGGCATGGACATCGACAACCTGATGATCAAAATTGATTCCGGTGATCCGCCGCTGTTTGCACGCGGCAGTCTTGATTTGATTGAAGCGCTTGACCGCGCCGGGCGCAAAACCGTGAACCGTCCGGTCAATTACGTGACGGTTAAGGAACCGGTTACGCTCTGCTGGGATCACGGACAATTCCTGACCATCGCACCGCATACCGGTTCCGTACCGAAGCTGACGGTGGATGCCGCCGTTAATTTTCCGAACGCCATCGGACAACAGCGCATTCAGTTCCCGGTCAACTTCACCAATATTCAAATCGGTGCGGAGGCACGCACCAACACGCCGTACGGAAAATCGCTTTACTGCAAAACCATCGGCAAAATTTTCGCCGACGTTCGCAATCTCGGCTACACCGACCAGAATATCCTGATTGCCGGAAAAACCCGTTACCACAACCAGCCGCGCCTGATCCGCAATGGCAAATCGCTGGAGCCGGTCTGGCACCGGGGCGTACTGGATCTGCTGGCGGCGGTCGCACTGATTCCCGACGCCCGCTTCGCCGGCGAAATTACCTCCTACAAAGCCGGTCATCGTCTGGACTGCGATATGATCACGCAACTTTACCTCAATGATCTTCTGGTTCCTGTCGGCGGCAAATGAATCCGTTCAGAGAAAAAACCGAATACGCGCTGGTCAAAGGACTCATTGTCTGCTTGAAGCCCATGCCGACAAAAGTCATCACGGCGGCATTCCGGCTGTTCGGCGATCTTTTTTTCCTGATTGGCTCCCAGCGGCGCAACCTGACGCTGAATAATCTAGAAATTGCCTTTCCGGAAAAAAGCCGAAAGGAACGCCGCCGGATTGCGCGGCGGGCGTTTCTGAATATGGCCGAGTTCACCGGCGACAGTTTTCTTCTCATGGCCGGCAAGCTCAGCCCGGAAGAAATCCTTTCCATGGTGGACGGTGAACAACTGGGAAAATACAAAGCGATGCGCAACGCGTCCGACAAAGGCGCCATCCACATCACCGGCCATCTCGGCAACTGGGAACTGATGGCGCAATACGGCGCATTGCAAGGGCTGGAGTCGCATGTGGTCGCCCGGCGGGGAAGCAACCAGCTGATTGACGACCGGATTGTAACGCCGTTGCGGACGCGCTACGGCAACAAGGTTTTCTACAAAGAAAACGCCATGATCAATACGGTCAAAGCGATCAAGCGCAACGAAGCGGTCTCATTCCTGATCGACCAGAAAACCAGCGACCGGGAAGGTGTACCGGTTCAGTTCTTCGGGCGCGAAGTGATGGCCGTGGCCTCGTGCGCGGCACTGCAAATCCGCTTCAATCCGCTGGTCGTTCCAGTTTTCATGATGAAAACGGGACGGCGGCGCTACAAACTAATTATTGGCGACACGATCCAGTGGAAGGACGACGGATCACCGCAGGAAGAACAGGTTCAAAAACTGACACAGCAATATCAGCGTGTCATTGAGGAAACGATCCGCCAGTATCCCGACCAGTGGTTCTGGATGCACAACCGCTGGAGGCTGTAATGAAAGCGCTGCTTTTAACCGACGG
>CAZSSI010000180.1:0-2879 GCA_964609345.1 uncultured Verrucomicrobiota bacterium
ACCGCTGGAACTTGAGCATGAGTGCGCCGAGCGGCGGCAGGTCGAGCTGGATGGAGAATCCTTTACCGTGCCACGGCAGGTGGTGCGCGTCGTAAACCGCTTCTTCTTTCGGGCCGGCGTTGCTTCCACCGTAAACCGAAGCGTCGGTGTTGAGAATAACTTTCCAGTCGCCAGCCTGCGGCAGGCCGATGCGGTAGCCTGGGCGCGGCGTCGGCGTGAGGTTCAGCGCGCAAACGATGATTTCCTGCGGGTCGCGCCCTTTGCGCAGAAAACAAACGACAGAGCTCTGCGCATCATGGAAATCAATCCAGTCGAAACCCTGCCATGAGGACTCAATGTCGTACAGCGCGGCTTCGTTCGTATAGAGATGATTCAATTTGGCGACCAGCTTCCTGAGCTTCTGATGCGGCTCGTAGGCGAGCAGGTTCCAGTCGAGGCTGGTCGCGGCGTCCCATTCGCGCCACTGGCCGATCTCGCAACCCATGAAGAGCAGTTTTTTGCCGGGGTGCGCGCACATATACGCGAAGAGCAGACGCATGTTGGCAAACTTCTGCCAGAAGTCGCCGGGCATTTTGTCGAGCAGTGAGGCTTTGCCGTGGACGACTTCGTCGTGCGAGAACGGCAGAATGAAGTTTTCGGTGAAGGCGTAAATCATGGAAAACGTCAGGTCGCCCTGATGGTATTTCCGGTGAACCGGATCTTTACTGAAATATTTCAGCGTGTCGTTCATCCAGCCCATGTTCCACTTGAAGTCAAAACCGAGGCCGCCGAAATCAACCGGATGCGAAACCTGCGGGAACGCAGTGGATTCTTCGGCAAACGTCAGGAAGCCGGGGCACTCCGCATGTACCATGCTGTTGAAGTGCTTGATGAATTCAATCGCTTCGAGGTTTTCGCGGCCACCGTATTTATTCGGAATCCACTGCCCGGTTTCGCGGGAATAATCGAGATAAAGCATGCTGGCGACGGCATCCACACGCAGGCCGTCGATATGATATTCATGCGCCCAGAAAATGGCATTGGAGAGCAGAAAGCCGCTCACTTCGTTGCGGCCATAGTTGAAAATCAGCGTTCCCCAGTCCATGTGCTCGCCCTGGCGCGGGTCGGAATGTTCGTAAAGGTGTGTGCCATCGAAGTAGCCGAGACCGTGCGCATCTTTCGGGAAATGCGCCGGAACCCAGTCGAGAATGACGCCGATATTTTCCTGATGGCAACGGTCAACGAAATGGCGGAAGTCGTCCGGCGAACCAAAGCGCGACGTCGGTGCGTAATAGCCGCCAGTCTGATAGCCCCACGAACCGTCGAACGGATGCTCGGCAATCGGCATCAGCTCAATGTGCGTGTAGCCCATTTCCTTGACGTACGGAATCAACTGTTCGGCCAGTTCGCGATAGGTCAGCCAGCGGTTGCCTTGCTCGACGTTGCGTTTCCACGAACCGAGATGAACTTCATAAACGCTAATCGGCTTTTCGTGCCATTTGGTCTGCGTGCGCCAATCAATCCAGTCGGCATCATTCCACTGGTAGCGGCTGAGATCGCGCACCACCGACGCCGTACGCGGGCGGACTTCGGCGGCGAAGGCGTACGGGTCGGCCTTCTGCGCCCAGAAACCGGACGGCCCTTTGATTTCAAATTTGTACTGGTCGCCTTCTTTGACGCCGGGGATGAACAATTCCCAGATGCCGGAAGTACCGATGAGCTTCATCGGGTGAATCCACGATTCCCAGTTATTGAACGAGCCGATCACGCTGACGTGCTGAGCATTCGGAGCCCAGACCGCGAAATAGACGCCCTGCTTGCCGTCCTCTTCCAGCAGGTGCGCGCCGAACTTTTCATAAGTGCGGTAATGCGTTCCCTTGCCGTGCAGGAACAGGTCGAAGTCCGTCAATTTTGGGCGTGCTTCCATTTTAGTAGGCCCTCGCGTCGCTGTTTTCCATGAAGTTTACAAAGGAACGGTTGACGACGCGGTTGCCGCCGGGCGTGGGATAATCGCCGGTAAAATACCAGTCGCCTTTATGGTTCGGGCACGCGGCGTGGAGTCCTTCAATGCTCTGGTAGATCACCTGAAACTCTGCTTTGAGATCGGCGGGCCGCAGAATGGCCGCGATTTTTTTCTCCACTTCGTTCACTTTAAAGAGATTGTAGAGTGCCTGAACTTCATTCTTTACCTGATCGCGCGGCAGATCGAGACTCGCTTTGCAGGCCTCGTAAATTTTCTTAAGGATCTCTTCGCGCCCGGTTTCTTTCACCAGCGCAACCGCAGCTTGAAAGGCGACGAAATCTTTGAGCTTGGACATGTCGATGCCGTAGCAGTCCGGATAACGAATTTCGGGCGCCGACGAGACGATGACAATTTTTTTCGGACTCAGCCGGTCGAGAATCCGCAGAATACTTTCGCGGAGTGTGGTGCCACGAACGATGGAGTCATCGAGAATCACCAGCGTATCGGTTTTTTTCACTACACCGTAGGTCGTATCGTAAACCAGCGAAACCAGCTCGCGTCGGTCGGAGTCGGCGGTGATGAAGGTGCGCAGCTTGGCGTCCTTCGTCATAATCTTTTCCATGCGCGGCTGATAGTTGACCAGCTCGGTGATGCGCTCGGCGGTCAGATTGCGCTCGTGCAGAATGTGGTATTTCGCCCGCTCCGCCACATACGCTTTCGCGCCTTCCATCAGCCCGTAAAACGCGGCGTCGGCTGTGTTCGGAATGTAAGAGAAAACGGTGTTATCGAGATCATAGTCAATCGCCTTCAAAATCGGCTCGGTCAGCTGGCGGCCCAGTTGTTTGCGCTCGCCGTAAATGTCGCGATCGGTTCCGCGTGAAAAATAGATGCGCTCGAAGGAACACGGACGGACTTCCTGAGGTTCCGAAATCGGCTC
>CAZSSI010000181.1:0-2871 GCA_964609345.1 uncultured Verrucomicrobiota bacterium
CATCACCGAGTTGAAAGTTGACCAGCTGGTACAATGGCGCAGAGAGCGACTTGGCGATGGCGAGATCTTCTACAACAACCCGGTTTTTTCCCGGTTTGTGCGTCGCTTCTTCGATCAGCCTGCCAACACCGACAGGGAACAGCAGTTTGCGTCGTGGTTCGAAAAAATTCAGGATTATCATAAATACGACGGTGTTTTTCTGCTCGATACGCAGGCCGTGGAACGGTTGACCGTTCCTTCCTCGACCCGATCGCTGGTTGGCGCTCAGGAACATGTTGCTGAAGCGTTGTGCTCCGGCCGTCCGGTGTTTTCCGACTTCCATCGGCACACTTCTGACGCGCCGGTTGTTCTGTGCCTGCTGGTTCCGATCTATGAAGGGTCGGATACAAATCGTCCGCTGGGCGTGCTCGTCTTGCGAATTGACCCGGCCGTTTACCTCTACCCATTCATCCAGCGCTGGCCGGTTGCCAGCGACAGCGCCGAAACGCTGCTTGTCCGCCGGGAAGGGGATGAGGTGGTTTTTGTGAATCAGTTGCGGTTTAATACAAATGCCGTTCTGACAGTACGTTTGCCGCTTACAGCCACCAATGTGCCAGCCGTACAGGCGGCACTGGGACGGGAAGGAATCTTTGAGGGACTGGATTACCGGGGTCATCGAGTGCTTTCCGCTCTGCACGCCGTGCCGGATTCGCCGTGGTTCATGGTGGCCCGCCGGGACACGGCGGAAGTATTTGCGCCGGTGCGGGAACGGCTTTGGCAGGTTGTCGTTATGATTTGCGTTTTGATTTTCGGTTCGGCATCTGTCGTGGGACTGATCTGGCGGCAGCAGCGCGTCCGGTTTTACCGGGAAAAGGCTCAAGCAGCGGATGCGATGCTCGCTTCGGAAGCTCGCTATCGCCGGCTGTTCGAGGCGGCACAGGACGGTATTTTAATTCTCGATGCCGAGACCGGTATGGTGGTGGATGTGAACCCGTTTCTGGTCAAGATGCTGGGCTACCCGCACGAGATGATTCTCGGTAAAAAAGTTTGGGAGCTTGGATTCTTGAAGGACACGGTCTCCAACCTGGATAACTTCGCGGAGTTGCAGCAGAAGGAATATATCCGCTACGAAGACATGGCAATGGAAACCGCCGACGGGCAGCGGTTCGAAGTGGAGTTCGTCAGCAATGTCTATCTGGTGAACAACCAGAAGGTCGTCCAATGCAACATTCGCGACATCACCGACCGCAAGCGGGCGGAGAAAGCTCTTCAACGGGAACAGGAGTTTCAGCGCACGTTGCTGGACAACCTCGCCGACGGCGTGGTGGCCTGTGACGCCAAAGGAACGTTGATTCTGTTCAACCGGACAGCCCGTGAGTGGCACGGCATGGATCCGCTCAGTATACCGCCCGAAGAATGGGGCCGGCACTATGACCTGTATGAATCCGACGGAATCACACCGATGACGGCCAAAACCGTTCCTCTGCTTCGTTCTTTCCACGGTGAAATCCTTCACGATGTTGAGATGTCGATCGTCGCTAAAGGGAAGCCGCAGCGCTATATTCTGGCATCCAGCTGTCCGTTCTTCGATGCACAGCACAACCTGCTGGGCGCGGTGGCGGTGATGCACGACATCACGGAGCGTAGGCGCGCCGAAGAGAAGCTGTCCGAGACCGTGGATTCTTTGAACGCTTCCAACCGCGATCTGGAACAGTTTGCCTACATCGCCTCGCATGACTTGCAGGAGCCGCTGCGCATGGTGGCCAATTATGTGCAATTGCTGGAGCGGCGTTACAAAGACAAGCTCGATCAGGATGCGAAGGATTTTATTTATTATGCATCGGACGGCGCGGTGCGGATGCAGCAGCTCATTGATTCGCTTTTGGAATACGCCCGTCTGCACTCCCGTCAAAAACAGTTTAAAACGGTTAATCTGGATCGGGTTCTTCAGCGCGTTCTGCGGGATCTTGAAAAAAGTATTTTAGAATCCGGCGCGCGAATTACCGCCGGGCCGCTCCCCAGTATTTTCGGCGATGATGTCCAGCTCGGGCAGGTTTTCCAGAATCTCATCAGCAACGCGCTGAAGTTTAAGGGCGAAGATTCGCCAAAAATTCAGATTGCCGCTGAGGAATTTTACGACCACTGGAAAATCACCGTTCGCGACAACGGCATCGGAATTGAGCCGGAATATCAGGAGCGGATTTTCAAGATATTTCAGCGATTGCACAGCCGGACGGATTATTCCGGCACCGGCATCGGTCTGGCCGTTTTTAAACGAATAATTGAGAGACACGGCGGAACGAGCGGTGTAGAGTCTGCGGCAGGAAAGGGAAGTTCTTTCTGGTTCACTTTACCGAAAAGATGAGGAGATCTGGTTATGGCTGCGTACCGTGCGATTGAAATACTGCTGGTTGAGGATAACCCCGGGGACGTCCGTCTGACTCAGGAGGCTCTCAAGGAAAATAAAATCCGCAACAACCTGCATGTGGCCAAAGATGGCGTCGAAGCGATGGAATTTTTGCGGAAGATGAACGGGCATAAAGACGTTCCGCGCCCCGACCTGATTCTTCTCGACCTGAACCTTCCGAAAAAAGACGGACGCGAAGTGCTGGCCGAAATCAAGACCGACGACAATCTGCGCTCTATTCCGGTGGTGATTTTGACCACCTCCGATGCCGAAGACGATGTGGCCAGGGCGTACCACATGTATGCCAACTGCTATATCCGTAAGCCGATCGACCTGAACCGTTTCATTGATGTGATCAAGGTTATTGAAAATTTCTGGCTCTCCATCGTCGAGCTTCCGCCGAACCGCTGACCGGTTCTTTATCTTTCCGAGCCTTGGAAATTGCAATCGGGGGGCGGTTCATCATAATCGGCGCCCTTATGGAT
>CAZSSI010000182.1:0-2842 GCA_964609345.1 uncultured Verrucomicrobiota bacterium
GCCGGATCAAAAACCACCACGTCGGCGAAGTTGCCTTTCTTCAGCACGCCGCGACCGTTCAGCCGGAAATGCTCCGCCGCCAGCGACGTCATCTTACGAACCATCTCCGGAAGCGGAACCGTTTGTCCGTCGAGCGAAGCGCGCAGCAGTTTGGTGAAACTTCCGTAGGCGCGTGGATGCGGATGATCTTTGCTCAGAATACCGTCCGGCGCGCGTAGCGACGCGTCGCTACCGATCATCACCCACGGCTGTGCCAGAATCTTCCACATATTTTCTTCACACATGCCGAAGAAAATTCCGCCGGTGCGCAGTTCATCCTTCTCGACAATATGGAGCAGCGCATCGACAGGTTCCAAACCGAGTTCTTTGGCGGCGTCGGTCAGGTACATGCCTTTGAATCGCTGAAGGTCTGGATGCTCGGCTGAACCGATCATGATGATGCCGAAGCCGAACTCACCGCGCCCTTCGAGGATTTCGTCGCGGATTTTTCTGCGCGTGGCGGAATCCGCCAGCCGCGCCAACACGGCGGCTTTACCGTCGTAGAGCGCCCAGTCGGGCAGAGTAATATCGAGATCGGTTTGCGCGGCGGTGTACGGATAACGGTCGGCGGCGACTTCAATCCCTGCGGCGCGGGCGGCTTCAATTTTCGCCAGCGCGGCGTCGAGCTTATGCCAGTTGTCTTTACCCGACGTCTTCAAATGCGAAATTTCAATCCGCGCGCCCGACGTCCGGCCGATGTTTAGCGCTTCGTCAATTGCTTCGATCAGCTGCTTGCCTTCGCTGCGCATATGCGAGGTGTAGATTTTATTTTTCGCGGCGCAGACTTTTGCCAGCGCAATGATTTCATCGGATGGCACGGCCGATGCGGGCGGATAAATCAGTCCGGTGCTCAGGCCGCATCCGCCTTCGTCGAGCGCCTGTTCGAGCGCGCGGCACATTTCTTTCAGCTCGTCGGGCGTCGCGCCGCGTGGCTCGTAGCCGCTGACGCCGCGATGCAGCGTATTGTGGCCGATCAAAAGCGCCTCGTTCACGGCGGGCTTCACCTGATCGAAAATTTTCCGGTATTCGGCGACAGTGCGCCACGTTCCGGGGAAAGGCTTGTCCTGCCAGTCGGACGGCAGCTTCGCGTCGCCGAGACGCGGCGCGGCCGACGCGCCGCAGTTGCCGCATACTTCCGTCGTGATTCCCTGAAACACCTTGCTCGAAGCGCGCGGCTCAATCAGCAGATAGGCGTCCGAGTGGGAATGGACATCAATAAAACCGGGGCAGACGATCTTTCCGATCGCGTCGATGGTTTTCTTCGCATCAGCTTTCGACAGATCGCCGACCGCCGCAATCCGCTCACCGGAAATTCCGATGTCGGCCCGAATCGCTTCCGCGCCCGTTCCGTCCAGCACCGTTCCGTTTTTAATCAGCAGGTCGAATTTCATGCGAACATGTTAACCACTAATTCACACGGATAGACACGAATTAAAGTGAATCAGATATGTTGATTTGTTTGCGAGTCGCATCCAGTAGTTCGTTTGAAAACGGGCCGCAACGAATATACACTTGTTTTCTGTCGGCTCGATTGCCAACAACGTAGAGAAAATCGCGGGCAAGGGGGCGGCGGCAAAATCCGGAGTCTTTAGGGATCGGGGCATCAAGAGGAATTTCTTGATCGCGGAATGATGCCTGAAAGCTTGCGATCGTTTTTCTTATCCGTTTGATCTCCGGATTTTTCAGAGAGCTTATTTTTTGCTGCCAGTTCATTTTTGATCAGTAGTTCCTTTTGTAATCTGTACGACGGACGAGCCTCGCCAGGCGAACCAGAGGGTGCCGAGTACGCCGAAGCCGAAGGCGACTTTCAGGTTGAGTTCCGGCGATACGCGCCAGAGGAGAGCGCCGCCGAAGGCGGCGAAGGCGACGATGACGTCGCGCACCAGATAGTAGAGTCCGAACATGGCGGCTTTGCGTCCTTCCGGCGCGAGATCCATGATGAGCGCTTTGCGGGTCGGCTCGCCGAATTCTTTCAGCCCGCGCAGTATGAATACCGCGATCAGCGGGAAGAGAGATTTCGCGTGCATCAGCGCCAGCGGGAAGCAGGTGAAGAAGGCGAAGGTGATGAGGACGAACGGTTTTTTGCCGAAGCGGTCGGCCATGTAGGCGACCGGAACGTAGACCAGCACGGCGGTGATGTTTTCGACGGCGGAAAGCCAGCCGAAGGTGAGTTCAGAAACCGGATGCAGAATGGTGCGCGTGACCCAGATGACGACGAAGGCGTCGGGAATCCGTTCGCAGAAGCGGATCAAGATGTCCGACAAGAGCAGATTGCGCAACCCGACCGGCATTTCTTTCCACAGCTTCAGCGGATTGGCTTCGGCTTCTTTGGAGTCTTGCGAGTCGTCGGTAATCATTGTCTGCTGAAGTACGGAAGCGACGAGTGCGAGTGCCAGCGCCGCGATGAAGGCGGCGCGTACGCCGTGTTCGACGCCCCAGACGGCGATGCATGCGCCGCCGACCACCGGGCCGAGCATTTTCGGAACGCGCCGTACCAGCGCCAGCACCGACACGCCCATGGTGCGCCGGTGCTTCGGTACAATCTTGGCCAGCAGATCCATGGTGGCCGGCAAGGAAATCGCCGACCACGAAATGAAGAACGCCGCGCCGAGCAGTACCGCCCACCATGTGTGAATGAAAATGACGCACAGGTAGCCGATCATCGAGAGCGCGTTGAAGATAAGCAGTGCACGTTTGGTACCGAGCCGGTCGCTCAGGTAGCCGCCGGGAAACGAGTAGAGCGCGGAGAGCAGATCGTCCATGCCTGCCAGCAGACCGATGGCGATGACGGCGGTCGAAGCCT
>CAZSSI010000183.1:0-2815 GCA_964609345.1 uncultured Verrucomicrobiota bacterium
TTACGATAAATCACTGGCCGGGCGCGGCAACACATGCCGCACCCGGTTCGTTTTTTGGTAATCAGGCCGGTCTTCTTGCTGATGCAGATGGCGGAGAAAAAAAGGACGGGCTGTAAAAAAGCCGCTCGGTTGAGCGGCTTTTCGTTTTACTGTCCCTGCTGGTGCTGCCGTTGCAGTTCGCGCATCCGTTCGAGCCGTTCTTTGGCTGCGGTTTTGCGTTTCGCCGGCATTCCCTTAAACGGTTTTTCGTGCGGGAGCAGTTCGCCGCCGACGGCTGAAGCGCCGCCGTCCACGTAGAGAGTTTGGCCGGTGATCTTTTTGGAGCCTTCGCCGAGCAGGAACACCACGGCGTGAGCAACTTCTTTTTTGTCGTTCACCACGTCCCACGGAAGCGGGCTGACTTTTTTCCAGGTGCGTGCGAGGTGCGCGAAGTGCGGAATGGATTTGGCTGCTTTGGTAGCGAGCGGTCCGGCGGAGACGGCATTGACGCGGACGTGCTCGCGGCCGTATTCGCGGGCCAAGGCGCGTACCAGCGCTTCGAGCGCGGCTTTGTTGACGCCCATCCAGTTGTAGAACGGGAAGGCGACCTGTGAGGCGAAAGAGAGAGTGACGATCGAGCCGCCTTTGGGCATGTGCTCCTGCGCGAATTGCGAAACGGTCGCCAGCGAGGCGCAACTGATGTGGAAGCCCTGTTTAACATCCTCAATTGCGTCGGTGTAAATATGGTCGCCAAGGCAGGTCTTCGGATTGGCGAAGCCGATGGAGTGGACGACGCCATCCACGCTGCCGATGGATGCGAAAAGGTTTTTGACTTCGCTTTCGATGGTCACCTCGCAGTAGCGGATGTCCATCATGTCTTTTTCTTCCTGGGAGATATCTGTACAGCCGCGGTCGAAAAAGATCTTCTTCAGGCGCTCGTTCTGCACCGTATAAATCACCTTGCCGCCCAGCTCCTCGATCATCTTGCCGGTGGCATAGGCGATGGAGTCTGTATTGAGCAAGCCCATCACAACGTAGGTTCCGCCTTTTTTAATCATATACGTGTCCTTTCAGAAACGGTTCATGTGCGCGAAAGCGCGGGACAATGCCAGAGTTTAGCCGCAAAAAAAGCCTTAATTACCGAAAAAGCACCGCACAACGGCTTCATCACGGGGCCGTTTTACCACGCAGTCCCGGCGAAGACCAAGGCAAACCTTGAGTGAACCCTACGAGGTTTCCGGTTCTGATTTTATTGTTGAACATGCAATACAGTGATGCCTTCCTGCGCCAGTTGAGGGAGTAAAGTCGAACGTTCGGGATCGGCGTCGGTAATCAGGTACTCTACTTGATCTGGGGAGCAGATCGAGCAGAGCGCGTATTTCCCGATTTTACTGCGGTCAGCCAGTACGACCACCTTGTCCACATTTTGAATCGCGCACGGTTCGAGGAGTTTGCGCAGATGGCCGGCGGCTCAAAGGCGGACGATGGAATTGAGTGGCTTGCCGGCCTGTGCCGCGATTTATAGGTTCCGCCGTTATCGGCGCTCGGCGTGACAGAAGCCGACTTCCCGGTTCTGGTTGAAAAAGCGCAACGCTCCAGCGGTCTGAAAACCAATCCGGTTGAACTGACCGCGACGGAACTGGAGTGCGTTCTGCGTGCCGCGCAATTATGATGTGGTCTGTGCCGCCAAACGGTATGTCCGGGGGGTGCATTTGTTGATCTTCCGGAACTGGCGGGTGAAATAGTTGCTGTCATTGAAACCGATTACCAATGCGATTTCGGTAATGGTGAGGTCGGTGTTGCGCAGCATCTCCATGGCACGCTGAATGCGCAGCCGCACAAGGTATTCGATGGGCGGATGACCGGTCGCTTTGCGGAAAACACGCATCAGATTGCTACGCGACATGTGGGCGATCTGTTGCAGCGCCTCGAGTTTCCAATCCTTGGAAAAGTCATTTTCCAGTGCGCCGATTACATGGCCGACGCGGAGCAAGGCGCGCGCCTCGGTCGCTTCGGAAAAGTTGTAAGCGCGGGCGAGATAGACGATGAGCTCGATCAGCTTGGCGCGTAACGCCGCCTCATGTCCGGCCGCCTTTTCTTTGCACTCTCGTTCCATCTCATCTGCCAGCTGTTCGGCGTGAGCGAGCGGAATGCGCTGAAGATGCAGTCGGCTGGCAAAGCGATGCTGGCGGCGGTAGGATGGTTCGAGCATAAACATTGCGCAATAACCGGGAAGCTTGCGGAGTTCGGCTTCCGGCAGTCCGATCTGGCCGGGATCGTACATGATGTTTATCAGCGCAAGGCCCTTCCGGTCGTGGAAATAATGACTCTGCCGACCCTGCAGAAGAAAAACGTCGCCCGCCGTCACGGGGAAGATGCTTCCTTCCAGCTGATGCAGGGCGCTTCCACGACTGACAATCACCAGTTCGCAGAAATCATGGCAGTGATTCACCTCGGTTAAATCGTGAGAGTGAGACGGAGTCTTCGACAGATCTGTGCTAACCCGCCGTACCGCCAGCGGGAACCCTGCTGGTTCAAAATAATGAATTGCGTCTGCAATGGTCTTTTTCATATTGTTGGGACTATCGTGCTGATACTTGGGAAAATACTCAAGGCGGGAAGAATGGAATGATGGGATATTGGAACGGTGGAATGACGGAGGAATTATGTATCTGCTCGGAATTGATGTCGGGAGTTCATCGGTGAAAGCATCGTTGATGGATGCGGCGACGGGGCGATGCGTCGGCAGCGCCTTTTATCCCAAGACGGAGCAGAAAATTTATGCGCCGCAACCGGGCTTTGCCGAGCAGGATCCGCAGTGCTGGTACGATTGTGC
>CAZSSI010000184.1:0-2788 GCA_964609345.1 uncultured Verrucomicrobiota bacterium
GTCAATCCGGTTCTACGCGAAGGCAATTCCGACCGCCGCTGCGCCGCCGCCGTCAAACAGTACGCCAAAAACAACCCGCACCGCATGGGCGCGTGGTCGGCCGACTCCAAGTCGGTCGTCTCCAGCATGAGCGCCAACGATTTCTTCGGCAACGAAAAGTCGGTCACGGTTCCAGAGGCAACCGTCGCCAAAATCGAACTGGTCGCTGCCGACGGCAGCGTGACGGTTCTGAAAGACGGACTTAACCTTCAAGCTGGCGAGATTATCGACGGCACCTTTATGAGCGCCACCGCGCTACGCAAATTTCTCGCCGACCAGATCGTCGAAACCAAGAAAGCCGGAACGCTCTTCTCTCTGCACATGAAGGCTACCATGATGAAGGTCTCCGACCCGATCATCTTCGGCCATTGCGTTTCGGTTTTCTTTAAACCGGTTTTTGATAAACACGCCGCGACGTTCAAAGCACTCGGCATTAATCCGAACAACGGCTTAGGCGACCTGCTTGCCAAAATCGAAACCCTGCCCGCCGACAAAAAAGCCGAGATCGAAGCTGACATTGCCGCCGTCTATCAATCCGCTCCGGACATCGCTATGGTCGATTCCGACAAAGGCATCACCAACCTCCACGTCCCGAGCGACATCATCGTTGATGCCTCGATGCCGGCGGCCATCCGCACCTCCGGCCAAATGTGGAACAAGGACGGCAAACAGCAGGACACCAACTTTATTATCCCCGACCGTTGCTACTCCGGCATCTACGCCGAAACCGTCGCCTTCTGCAAAACCCACGGCGCATTCGATCCTCGCACCATGGGCAGCGTGGCAAACGTCGGACTCATGGCGCAGGCCGCCGAGGAATACGGCTCACACAACAAGACCTTTGAAATTCCGGCGAACGGCACCGTCCGCGTCAGTGATGCGGCAGGCAATGTTCTCTTCGAACACAAAGTAGAAAAAGGCGATATCTGGCGAGCTTGCCAGGCGAAAGACGCGCCGGTTCGCGACTGGGTCAAGCTCGCCGTAACCCGCGCCCGCGCCACCGGTACACCGGCCGTCTTCTGGCTCGATAAAAACCGCGCCCACGACGCTCAGCTCATCGCCAAGGTCGAAAAATATCTGAAAGACCATGACATCGACGGACTCGACATCCGCATTCTGCCGCCGGTCGAAGCAACACGCCTTTCGCTCGAACGCGCCAAAGCCGGACTGGATACTATTTCGGTCACCGGCAATGTCCTGCGCGACTATCTCACCGACCTCTTCCCGATCCTCGAACTCGGCACCAGTGCCAAAATGCTCTCCATCGTTCCGTTGATGAACGGCGGCGGCATGTTTGAAACCGGTGCCGGTGGTTCCGCGCCGAAACACGTCCAGCAGTTCCTGAAAGAAAACTATCTGCGCTGGGACTCGCTCGGCGAATTTCTCGCTCTCGGCGTATCGCTCGAACACCTCGCCACGGTCTTCAACAATCCGAAGGCTCAGGTGCTCGCCGACACGCTTGACGCCGCCAACGCCAAATTCCTGCAGGAAGACAAATCACCGGCCCGCGCCGTCGGAGGACTCGATAATCGCGGAAGTCACTTTTACCTCGCGCTCTATTGGGCGCAGGCGCTCGCCGCACAGAACAAAGATTCCGGACTTAAAGCGCGCTTCACGCCGCTTGCCAAAAAACTGGCCGCAAACGAAGAAAAGATTGTCGCCCAAATCAACGGCGTACAAGGTTGCGCGGTCGACATCGGCGGCTACTACCGCCCCGACGCAACACTCGTTGCCAAGGCCATGCGCCCGAGCCAAACCTTCAACGCCATACTCGCGGCGTTGTAATCAACGGTCAAACGGCTCAGAGTTTCATCATTTCCAGCGCGGTTTCGGTGTCGAGGCCGCGGGTGACGCTGAGCAGTAACGGATTGGTCAGCTTCACGTCGCCGAGCAATACGCCGCCGACCACCTTGCCGTCTTTGAAAAATATCTTGCGGTATTTTCCGCCCAGCTCGTTGTACTCCATAATCTGTTCGTACTTGCCGTCGCCCGCGCCGAGGTCGCCGATGGAAAACAGCGAAGTGCCGAAGGCGACCAGCGTCGCGCCGTAGAGTTTGCATGCGTAAGTTTTGTCGTCGCCCGCGATGTTGGCTCCGGCGACATTACCTTGCAGCGACGCCGGCTCCCACAGTCCGCCGCACCGTCCGTGGACGGCGGCGCAGTCGCCGACGGCGTAGATTCCGGAATCCGACGTCTGCATCCGTTCATTCACTTCAATGCCGCGATCAACATGCAGTCCCGCCGCTTTCGCCAGTTCCACGTTGGGACGAATGCCCGCCGAGACAATTACGATATCGGCCGGAATTTCCTGCGGCGCGCGGGTTTTGAGTCCGGTCACTTTGCCTTCGCCAAGAATTTCTTCGACGTAAACGCCGTAATGAATTTCGACGCCGCTCTTCCGGATGATTTTGGTGAAAAGCGGTGAACCGTCGGGATCGAGCTGGCGCGGCAGGGCCGACGGATAGGCTTCGAGCACCGTCACGTTATGGCCGAGCCGATGAAGTGCATCGGCGGTTTCGAGGCCGAGCAGTCCGCCGCCGACAATCGCCACCTTTTTCGATCCGCCCGCCAGCAGTCTGTTCAGCCGGTCGAAGTCGGTCTTTTCGCGCAGCGCCACCACTTCGGGCAGATTCGCCCCCTGGATCGGCGGAATAAAACAAGAAGCGCCGGTGGCCAGCACCAGCTTGTCGTACTTCACCGTTTGGCCGTCCGCCAGCCGGAACGACTTGTCGCGCGGCGACAGGCTTTC
>CAZSSI010000185.1:0-2776 GCA_964609345.1 uncultured Verrucomicrobiota bacterium
CGATCTGGGGCGAGCTTTCCCGTATTCACAGCCATCTGCTGTGGGCCGGTCTGATAGCCGACGCCTTCGGTTTCGAATCGCTGTTCATGCACACATGGCGGGTTCGCGAGCGCGTTCTTGACCTCATCGAGGCAACCACTGGTGGACGCGTGATCTTCGGCTCCTGCAAAGTGGGCGGCGCCCGCCGCGACATTCCAGCGGAACAGATGACCTGGTTGCTGGCAGAGCTGGAAACGGTCGAAAAGGAAATGCGGCTGATCGTCGATGTCTTCATGAACGACAACTCAGTCAAGCATCGCCTTTGCGGTGTCGGTGTCATTTCCAAAGAAAATGCCATTTTGCTGGGTGCCGTTGGTCCGACTCTGCGCGGTAGCGGCGTAGCCGATGACATGCGTCTGCTGAAGTATGCGGCCTTTGGAGATCTAGATTTCGAACCGATTTCAAAGACAGATGGTGATTCCTACAGTCGTTGCGCGGTGCGTTGCTCTGAGCTGTTTCAGTCGGTCGACCTGATTCGTCAGGCGGCGGCGAAAATGCCGGACGGCGAAATCGCCGTCAAAGTTACCGGTAACCCTGACGGCGAATTTTTCTCGCGCGTCGAACAGCCCCGTGGCGAAGTGGTTTATTATATCAAAGGCAACGGTACCAAAAATCTGACCCGTTTCCGCGCCCGTACGCCGACATTCGCCAATGTTCCGCCTCTGGTTAAAATGCTGGCAGGTTGCGAATTGGCCGATGTTCCGGTTCTTGTCCTGACGATTGACCCTTGCATCAGTTGCACAGAGAGGTAAGACCATGGCATTTTTCCAAATGAAAAAAATGATTCTGGCGTGGACATTCCGTACGCCGGTGACGACCAAGTATCCGTTCGAGCCGCGCAAGATTTGTCCCGGTTCGCGCGGCCGTCTCGACATCAAGATCTCGGACTGTATTTTCTGCACGTTGTGCGCCAAGCGCTGCCCGACTCAGGCGCTGAATATCGACAGGGTGAATAAGAAGTGGCACATCGACCGCCTGCGCTGCATCTCTTGCAACTGCTGCGTCGAAGTCTGCCCGAAGAAATGTCTGCACCTGACCGGCGATCATGGTATTCCGACCGTGACGAAGGACTGGGAAACGTTTTGATATGCACGAAGACCACCTCATTGACGGCGTCATCGAAGACGTGAAGCGGCGGATGCTGGCCGCCGGAGCGTCGAAGGTAAGTCGTATCGTTCTTGAGTTGAGTCCCGATTCCCACATGGACGAGATATCGGTGGAAATGCATCTTGAGTCGCATTTGGCGGAAGAGCCGATGATGGCTGACGCCAAGATCGAATACCGCCATGTGCCGCCGCGCCTTTTCTGCCCGGCCTGTGACGCCGAATTTGAACGCCAGCCCGGCGTATTCACCTGTCCGCAATGTTCCAAGCCCGGCCGTCCCTGCGGCCACCGTTCCGGCCTGCGGGTTCTCGACGTGGTCTTGATCTGATGTGCTACGCGCTTCCAGGCGTCGTGACAGAGATTAACGGTCGCAACGCCGTAATCAGCTACTTCGGCGAAATCCGTTCGGCGCTCTGCGAACTTACTGACGTCCAGCCCGGCGACTACGTCTACGCGCAGGGCGGTTACATCATTGAAAAAGTCGATCCCGACTTCGCCCGCGAAATGCTCGACACCTGGAACGAACTGTTTCTGGTGCTGCAGGAACGCGATACCGCCATGTCGGAACGGCCCGCTCCGGAACCGAATGATCGGCCGCTTCAGGACATTCTCGACAAGGCCGGTGCTGGCGAACAAATTTCCCGCGATGAGTTGCGCTATCTGTTGACCGTCGAAGAGCCGGATCGCCTCGAACGGCTCTATCGCACCGCCAACGCCGTCCGCCATCTGCACCACCGAAACTCCTGCTGCGTACACGGCATCCTTGAAATTTCCAACTACTGCTCCAGCGACTGCCTCTACTGCGGACTGGCAGCCAACTCGACGCTGACCCGCCGCTACCGGATGACCCGCGACGAAATTCTCGAAGCGGCCAAGGAAGCAATCGAAGGGTTCGGCTTTAAGTCGCTCGTTCTTCAGTCCGGCGAAGATCCGGCGTACACTCCAGCGTTTCTGGCTGAAATCGTCGCCGAAATTAAACGTCGTCACGGCGTCTTCATTTGCGTCAGCTTCGGCGAAGTCGGCCTCGACGGTCTCGACATGCTTTACGAAGCCGGAGCCCGCGCTTTGCTCATGCGCTTTGAAACCTCGGACGCCAAGCTCTACGCCGCGCTTCATCCCGGCGACACGCTGGATGCCCGGCTGAGTCATTTGCGCCACGCGCTCAAGACCGGCTGGCTGACGGTGACCGGCGGACTGATCGGTCTGCCCGGACAGACTGTTGACTCGCTGGCCGACGATATTCTGCTGGCGGGCGAACTGAATGCTGAAATGCTCAGCTTCGGCCCGGTACTGGCGAGTCACCGCCGCCGCGACATTATTCCGGCCACGGAATCGCAGATGCTGCGTGCGCTGGCCGCCGCCCGGATCGCCGCGCCGCCGCAGGCCAAGGTGCTGGTTACCACTGCTTTTGAAACGTTGTCGCCGAATGCCCGCGAACGCGGACTGATGGCCGGTGCCAGCTCGGTCATGCTGAATGTCACGCCGCTCCGTTACCGCGCCGACTATGCCATCTACGACGGACGCGCCCACGCTACCGAAAGCATCGCCGACCAGACCCGCGCCATCATCCAGCTCCTCGACCGCCTTGGCCGCGCTCCCAGCGACCTCGGCGTCGCCACTCCTTCGCTCTCTA
>CAZSSI010000186.1:0-2755 GCA_964609345.1 uncultured Verrucomicrobiota bacterium
TTGAGGTTTTTGGCCATTTCCCAATAGGTGAAGGCCAGAGGATCTTTGAAGGCCTCGGCTTTCAAACGGAAGCCGTCGGCTTTGGCTCCTTCAACCAGTTTGAGTGCGTCGGCATTGGCGCCAGCCAGCAGGCGTACGGTGTCGGCCTGAATGCCGGCAGTCTCCATCTGAATTTCAGCCACGCGGCGCAAGGTTTCCGCTTTGGTTTCGGCAACCTGCTTTTCCTGGTCGGCTTTAATCTCGGCTTGAAGCTTGCGGGTTTCCTGTTCGACCTGCATGCGGCGCTGGTCGATGAGCGAGACTTCGGTATTGAGCTGGGCCTCTTTTTTGGCGGTGTTCTGCCGCTCTTTATTGGTGAGGTCCTGCTCAATGGCGATGCTGGCCTGCTGAATTGGATCGAGGATCTGGTTCGGCACTTCAACGTGGCGGATGAGTGCGTTATGCACGACAATCAGTTTGTCGCCGAGGGTGGCGGCGAGCGCGGCGGTCAGGTCGTTCTGGAATTTTTCGCGACCCTCGCCGACGATGAAGTCCTTGGCGCGATACTCAGAGCCTTTGTTGCGCGAAATGGAGGTGATCTGCGGCATGATGATTTTGTCAACCAGCGCGGGCAGATCGCCGTAGCGGCTGAAGATCATGGAAATATCGCTGGGGAGAAGTTCCATTTCGACGCTCATATCGAGACTGATTTTAAAGCCGTCGCGCGACGGGAATTCAACAAATTCGGAAAGACCGAGTGTATTGTTCTGCGCAAACTTATCTTTCATTTCATAGTCAGCAACCAGTCCGCGGGCACGCAAGGTGGCTGGTTTCGGGGCCGCCTCCTTGCGACTCAGGATAGAGCTTTTTGAAATATAGTCGTCGCGCTTGGCGCGCTGTTCATCAAAGACGGCGCTCTGGAGCTGTTCCATGGCGGCGCTCTGTCCTTCGAGCCGGTTTTTGGTGACGACCTGTCCGCCGAGTTTGCCAGCCAGCGTGACCTGATTGACGCCAATTTCCAGCACGTCGACATTATACTGCTCCGGGTTCACGTAATAGAGACCGGGTTGCAGGATATCTTTACGGACACCTTTCTGATTGTCGCCAGCAAATTCGCCCGCCGGTGCCTGTCCGCCGGACAGCGAAGTGATGACGCCTGCATAACCGATCGGAATGCTCTTGGCATCCACGATGTCGATTTTGTAGCCATGTGGGTTTAACCGATATTTTCCCGGGCCGAGCACGGAGCGCAAAATCCCCTTCTGTCCCGGTCCGGCCAAAAATTCGCCAGACGGAAGTTCTTCACCGATTTTGGAGGTGACGACACCGATTTTTCCGGGAGGAATGATGCTAACGGGTTCAATCTTGTGTTCAAACATGACCGGGTCACGGAAGTGCCGACCTTCGCCGAGCACCTCGCGTTGAACGCCCTTCTGTCCCTTTTCGGCCAGAATCTGTCCGGGAGGTAATTCTTTTCCTCCCTGGGAAATGATGACGGCCATGTGATTCGGCGGAACGTAGAAGCGGCAGAATCCCCACTGCCAGATCACTCCGTAAACAAAAAAGACGACTAGAGCCAGAAGCGCGGCAATTTTAAGAATGTTTTTCATTATTTGACTCCTTTCGGGAGCATAGGGCCAAAGAGTCCGCCCAGTTCATTGTCCTGGTCACTGCTTAAGATGGTTTCAATTTTCGGGCTGATGGTTTTGTAGAGTTCGTAACGAGCCAGATTAAGGCCGCTGCCGAACGCTGTTACCAGACTGCCAACTACAGAGGCTTCCGCCGCATTACCGGCCCGGATGGCATCGCCCTTCCCGCGTGCCTCGGAGAGAATAGCCTGCGATTGGAAGTCGGCTGCCTGCAAGTCAACTTTGGCCACGCCGCGCCGCTGGGATGCGGCGATCAGATCGACCGACTGACCCTGCTGCGCATTGATGACAGCCTGAATGCGGGTGGTGTCGGCTTTAACCTTCTCGGCATTCTGCAACGCCAGCGTCTGCTGTTTGACCAGCTCCGCTCGGGATCGGGCCTGTTCGATCTGCTGTTCATACTTATTCGCTTCCTGCACCGCGACCTCACGGTCACGGCTGATGCTGGCAATCTCGTCGGGAACAATGATCTTCCGAATCAGGACGGACTTGATCTCTACGCCCCAGTTCTCACTTTTTGTTTTCAGATGATTTTCCAGCTCGCTCTGGAATTTCTGGCGGGTTTCGCCGACGATGAAGTCCACCGCCGGGTGCTTACTGCCCTCGATACGGCTAAAGCCGCGCGCCCGCGGCAGAATGACTTTCTTAATAACATCGTCCATGTCGCCGACGCGGTGCGTCAGTAAAGCCGCCTTCGCGCGCTCCAGCCCGAACTCGATTGTCCCTTCGACTGTGACGGTGAAACCGTCGAGAGTCAGGAAACTGATCACATCGTCGCCGCTCATTTCGAAGCGCTGACTCTGCAAATTCACTTCGACCACATTGACCACGTAGGGATTGAGATAATAGGTGCCGGGATCAATGACCGCGGCAATCACCCCTTTTAGGCCCTCCGTAACCAGAAACGTGTTGCGCTGGTCTGCCGGAAGGTCGCTGTTGAGCACGTCGTTGCCGACCAGCAGAGTTTTGACGCCGACGTTGCCGGGCCGTATGCGGATGGCATCGAACTGCTCCACCTTGGCTGCATAGGGATTGATGCGGTACTTACCGGGAGTCAGTACTTCAGGCACAATTCCTTTCGTCCCCTTTTCCGCCAGAATTTTTCCGGCGGCAAGATCGGTGCCGTA
>CAZSSI010000187.1:0-2735 GCA_964609345.1 uncultured Verrucomicrobiota bacterium
ACACCGGACGATCACCCGCCCTGGCAGCAAATGGATCTGCTGGAAAACCGATCTGGCTTCCGCCTATGCGCACTGGAAGCGCGGCGACCTGACGGTGCTCGCATGGCTGGCTTCGCTGAGGGGACGGAAGCGGCCTGCGGAAATATCACTGACCGATCCGATGCCGATGCTGATAGACATGGCCCGGAAAATGCGCCGTGGAATTTCAGCCTCCGCGCGAAAAATTCTTCTCGGCTGTTCAGGATCCATTATGACCCCGAAGGCTCCCGTTCT
This sequence comes from uncultured Verrucomicrobiota bacterium, assembly GCA_964609345.1. Lineage (GTDB taxonomy): Bacteria > Verrucomicrobiota > Kiritimatiellia > Kiritimatiellales > Tichowtungiaceae > Tichowtungia. The sequence continues at coordinate 274 of CAZSSI010000187.1, forward strand.
GTTGCTCGGGAGCGACTGCCTGACCGGACTGCAGGCCGCGCGCATTCTGTGGAGAAAAAAGGTGCCGGTCATCGGCGTTGCTAACGACCCCCGCTCGCCCTACTGCCGCACCCGTTCCGTGGTGCGAACGGTTCCGTCCGCCGGTTTTATGAACGATCCGCGCCCGCTACTGCGGGATCTTCAGAATCAATGTGGTGCGCGACCCGTCATGCTGGCCTGCACCGATGATTTTGTCTGGTGGCTGAATGCCCACCGCGAAGTGATGGAGGAGTGTGCAAACTTTCTGCTTCCGCCGCCCGGCATGCTCCAGATGCAGGCTGATAAAACCCGGTTCTATCGTTATGTAGCAAAAAATGGCCTGCCCCTGCCCGAAACGCGCTTTATGACCGGACGGGAGGAACTTGAACGGGCGGCGCGCGAAATGCGCTTTCCGTTGATTCTAAAGCCGGCGCTTCGTACCCGTACATGGCTGGAGGCCACCGGTGGACTCAAGGTGGTCAAGGTGGACGATCCCGAAACGCTACTGCGACTCGCGCCAGCACTGCAGGCGGTCACTGGCGAACTGATTCTGCAAAGCTGGATACGGGGCCCGGATGCCAATATGCGTGAGCTTTCGGTCTGTCTGGGCCGCCATAGCGAACTGTTGGCCGGCATCGTGCTGCAAAAAATCCGGCAATGGCCTCTAGATGTCGGGTCGGGATCGCTTTCGGTGGAGAATCATTCGGAAGAGGTGATGGCCGCCGGACTGGATATTTTGCGCAAATTGAATTACGCCGGAGTCGGTCAGCTGGAGTTCAAGAAGGATGAAGTCGACGGCGTCTATTACATCATTGAGCTGAACGCCGGACGTGCCGCGCTGAATTTTCCGCTGTGTGAAATCTGCGGGGTGGAGCTGACCTATACCTACTATTGCGCCGCCGCCGGACTGCCGCTGCCGGAAAACCGCACCGTCACCCGCCCCGGCAGTAAGTGGATCTGCTGGAAAACCGATCTGGCCGCAGCGTATGTACACTGGAGGCGCGGGGAGCTCACGATCCGCGAGTGGCTGATCTCCCTGCGCGGACGAAAATGGTCCGCAGATGTCCAGTTTGACGATCTGATGCCGCTACTGGCGGATATGTCCAGAAAAATCCTGCGGCTGAAAAAGAGTGCACCTACGAATTGAACAGGTAGCGCCGCCCCTCGCCGCTCGGATTCTTCAGCGCACAGCCGGTGTGCGCAGCGACCATCTTGATGTGCATATGAAGCGGTCCGGCCCGCTCTTTGAAATAGAGACGCGGCAGACATCCCAGATCATCCCGCTTCCTGATCCAGACTGGCGCGGTGGTAACCGTCGACTCCAGTCCGGCCGCCAGCGCCATCTCCACGAGCGGGCGGGTGGCGTTGCCATTCGGGAAGGCGAATGAGCGGCAACGCAATCCCCGCTGTGTCATCTCGTGAATAGAATCCGCAATCTGCTGATGGGCATCGGCAGGCGTCTCAACCGTCAGGATCGCATGATTGGATGTGTGAGAGCCGATTTCAAATCCGTTGCGCTGGAGCTGGGCGGCCTCTTCCCATGTCATCAGCCGGACGGCGGGATCTTTCACATCGGCTTCGATGTGAAAATTTTCGCATAATTGATCGACCCATGTGTCGCGATCCCGCCATGGCATGAGTTTGAGCGATGCGGACTCCGGAAGCGTTGAGCTACCTGCGGCGCGACGAACCGCAGCGAGCCGGTCAAACCAAAGCGCCCGATCTGTACCTGTTAATGCGGTGACCAGATAAAAGACGGCGGGCACACCCAGCCGTAACAGCTCAGGCGCCGTTTCGGTGGCATTGACCGCCTTGCCGTCGTCGAACGTGAGAAGGCAGAACGGCTTGCCGCCGGACTTCCCGCTCAGCCGGTTTTTGATTTCGTCATAACCGATGAACTCGACAAATGGTGCCAGGGCGTTCACCTGCGCAAGGATCTGCTGTGCGTTCTGTGCATGATTGTTGATGAGAATACCGCGCGCGCCGCGCGCGGTCATGGCAAGAACACCGCGAATCAGAATATCCAGCCTCTCTTTCCAGGTATTTGCCGTCATCAGAAACCTTTCAGTTCAGGCCACGGTTTCGTGGAGGACATAATGATCGATGAGATAGCGATGCCGAGGGGAGAGCGGCTCATAAAAAACAACATATCGTTTCCCGCATACAGAGTCGTTCGGTGCCGGGTGGATTTTATATACATATCCGCAACAACGGGCTTTTTTTATAGTCCCGGTCTCGCACTCTTTGCAGCCAGCCAAATAAAAATAGATCGTTTCTTTGTCTTGCAATTCGCGGGAGGAAACAAAGCTAACAGCCCGGGGATTGATGTCATAAATATGGATCGGGCTTTGGTCACGATCCGAAAACTCCATATCCGTCAGCTGAATCCAAATGTACTTGGAGCGATACCGGGCCATCTGCCGCTCTTCGATCCCATGCCCGCG
>CAZSSI010000188.1:0-2734 GCA_964609345.1 uncultured Verrucomicrobiota bacterium
CGCGCGGCTACTGCGATGTCAAAGACGGAAAACTTCAGCACATCGTCGAACGCTTTAACATCGAGCGCAAGGAGAACGGAATCATCCGCTATGACGGCGGGACGATGGCCGACGACGATATGGTTTCGATGAACACCTGGGGCTTCACGCCGAAGCTGTTCGACTTCCTCGAACGCGGCTTTGCCGACTTCCTCGCGCAAAAAGGAACCGAACTAAAAAGCGAATTTTATCTGCTCGAAGTCGTCGATGGCATGATTCAGCGCGGCGACGCCAAAGTCGCCGTTTTGCCGACCAACGAAAAATGGATGGGCGTCACCTACGCCGACGACAAACCGCAGGTCATGGCCGGCATCCGCGCGCTCGTCAATTCGGGTATCTATCCCGAAAACCTGTGGGCCTGATTTTCCAATAGGTGGAAGCGGCATCCTGCCGCTGGCTAGAGGCTGGAAGCCTCTTCCACACCTTGGAAACCGGAAGGCGGTTGCTCTCTCCACGCGTCCCTGCTAAAACATCCCCGCATTCGGATTTCACGTTGGCATGAAATGTTGTTTTGCCTAATAAACGGTTGGGATGAGGCGAATATGAGAGATTTTAAATCTAATGAAGAATTTTTTGCGGCGTTGTCCGATCTTGTCAGCAGGATCGAAAAACAGGGGAATATTGTGGCGGCCAACGAACTTCGATTTGGTTTTTCTTGCTTAAACGGTCTTACAGATGGATGGGCGCTTCTTATGGAATCAATTGAAAAAACCGTCAATGGGCAGCGAGGTAAGATTGGTAAAACAGAAATATCTGAGCTTAGCGACATGCTCAAGGTCGTCACAAAGGTTGTTTACAGAAACTGAATAACTGGTCGATCTGATAGTCAGAATTTAAGGCCTATAGCCTATAGTCTCCCGCCGTTTTGAATTCGCAAACTTTGGCGGCGCGGTTTTCGATATGGTAGCCGCGCAGGCGGAGGTATTCCGGTGTGGTGGGGCTGTTCTGTTCGTCAGCGGTGAGCGGGATGAGTTCGAAGCCGCCGTTTTCAACCTTCAGGTTTTTCACAGCCACTTTTGCGCCATCAACGGCTTTGATGACCAGCGCTGCGCCGTCGGCGATTTCGACGTTTTCGAGCGTGATGTCTTTGCCGTCGAGCACCAGCGTCGCGCCGCCAGAAATTTTTCCGCCTTTGATTTTTGCGCGGACTTCCTCAAGCGTCATGGCAAATGACGGACGGAGCAGAATGCGCGGGCCGGACGTGAACGGAATGCCGAGGATGACTTCTTCTTTTGCCGTTTCAACTTTCATACCGGCGGCGGCAAGCTTCATGCGTCCGGCCAGATAAAAATCAGATTCAGCGGTGGCGCCGGATTCCGGCGGTCCGCCTGCCGCGTGTTTGGCGGCGGCGTCTTTAATGTTGTTTTTATTGGCCGAGAAGGCCCACTTACGGTCGAAGATGGTGACGCCGACTTTTTCATCCGGCCCGAAGAGTTTCGGCAAGTCCTGCATCATCGTTTCGAGGCGGGTCGGGCTTTTGAACGTGGTTTTGGTTTCGTCGGCGTACTTCGGGTTGACGAATTCGGCGATGATGCCGCGGGTACGCTCAAGGATTTTGACATAGGAGGCCAGCCGGATGACCAGTACGTTGATGTTGCCGGGGAACATGGAGAAGCCCTGTTCGTTCGGCACGTCGCCTGCGGGGCTGACGGTGGCGCGGAGCAGCGGGTCGAGCTGGTTGTATTCGACGTTCAGCGTCAGTTCGGTTTTTCCCTTCACCAGTTTGGCCAATCCGCCGACCGCTTCACCGGGGATGCGGTTGACAGCGATCGAGTTGAAGTCGAAGCCTTTTTCGACGGAGACGCCGAGCGCGGCGGGCAGGGCGTTGAAGACCTGTCCGTTGGTGTCCTGAATGAAAACGAAATGCTCAATTCCCTGCTTCTGAAGTTTAGCGGCGAGGCCGCTGGTGTGGAGCAGCATGTGGATGTCGCCGTGGCCGTGCGGCTTGAGGATGAGTTTATATTTTTCCTGCAGCGCGAGGCAGCCGTCATTGTCGGCGATGGCCGGAACCAGTTCCTGCTTGAGGATGTGAACCTGCTCTTTTTTCAGCCCGAACCAGTTGTTGGCTTCGAGCGCGGCGACCGTTTTGGCATTGGTGTCATCGGAGGTCATGATGATGAACGGCACCGGCTTCGGCTGTTTCATGCGCGCTTCCATCGCCTTGAGGCAGGCGGCGTAGTGGGCGAGATAGGGCGTGGCTTCGGTCGCTTCGACCGGAATGTCGAGTTTGATGCCGGAGTAACCCAGGCGTTCGCCGAGTCCGCCCGCGACGAGAACGACGGCGGTTTTCGAAAAATGCGCTTTGCCGAGCGCTTCGTAATGATCGTAGGCGGCGTCGAACTTCGTCAAATCCACTTTTTCCGGTTGGTGCGGGACAAAGCCTTCAAACGGATTGGCCCCGGTCTTGGCTTCGTCCAGAAGTTTCCGGGCATTTGAGATATATCCGGACAGGCCGCCGGGGTAGGCCTTGTTGATGCGCATAAGACTCTTTAGGAACTCGGTCTTCTTTTCGTCGTTGGTTCCGGGCGCATCCCAGTCCGCAAACAACTGTTCCTGTCCGTTTTCCAGCAGTCCGGCAATGAGAGCTTGTTCGTCTTTGTTTTTGGTCAACTGGTTGAGTTCCATAATCTTTCTCTAAGATGGTGCCCGGGGCGGGACTCGAACCCGCACAGTATTACTACTAAGGGATTTTAAG
>CAZSSI010000189.1:0-2715 GCA_964609345.1 uncultured Verrucomicrobiota bacterium
TCCGCGACGACTCGGAACATCCGGTGCGCGGCGTAGTCTTCATGGGCATGGGCGAACCGCTGCTCAACTACGACGAAGTCATCCGCGCCGCGCGCATTTTATCCGAACCGTGCGGCGGCGCTATTTCCGCTAAAGCCATCACCATCTCCACCGCCGGAATCGTGCCCGCCATCCGGCGCTTCACCGCAGAAAAACATCCTTTCCGGCTGGTTGTTTCACTGACTTCCGCCGATCCGCAGCGCCGCCGCGAACTGATGCCGGTTGAAAAGTTGCACCCGACTTCCGAACTGATGGACGCGTTGCGCGAACGCCACCAAGTTACCGGCGCGCGGATCACGCTGGCGTGGACGATGATTTCCGGCGTCAACACCGGCGAAAAAGATGCGAAGCAACTGGCCGCACTGACCAAAGGCATTCCCGTCATGCTCGACCTGATTGATGTCAACGACCCGTCTGGAAAATATACGCCGCCCTCGCCGGAAGAATTGAACGCCTTCCGCGACGCCCTGCGCCTGCACCTCGCCGCACCCGTCGTCCGCCGTTACAGCGGTGGTAAGGATATTTGCGCCGCCTGCGGCATGTTAGCTGGCGCGGAATGATGGAATGCAGGATTGATGGATGATGGGAAAATCAATCTTTATGCGATGATGGTTCCGAAGATGACCCCGAAATCGCATGCAAAGTTTTGTTCTGCGAGTCTTTCGTCTCTTTTTTCAAAGTCGTTTTCAGAACAAGACCACCCCCAGTCCCATCCCGAAACTGCTTCACCCCCAAGCGCCATGCCGAAATAGCCATGATGCAGAGAATTGTCCCAACTGAGCCCACCTGCCAAGGTTCCAATACAGCCCCTTTCCACGACATCGTGCGGCCTTGTATGGCTTCATACACAAGAGCTAACCCGATTAGGGAAAATAGTATGGCAGAGCAACATTCAGCAATGCCTGTGGGTTTTGTCTGGGTTTCCATTTTGTTTCGCAGAACCGTGTTGTTCGCCTTACTTCCGTTTTAACGGGTTAAACAACCGATGCCGCGAATGTAGCCGGACGGGTTGAGCGTGGCAAATTGTAAATGGCTGGAGGAACCCTTCGGCTACGCTCAAGGCTGGCGTGCCCTCTCCAACTTACCGGGGTCGGCGACCCCCCGGCTACAGAAGACTGTGGGTGCGGACGGTGGCCGCACTTCCTAGGCAGATCGAGCTACATCACCCCACGCGCCAGAGCCGTTTCCACTTTTTCAGTCCGCGCTCCCCGAACAAGGCCAAGACCATACCGGCCGGAATGGCGAGGATAAGCCGCCGCTTTTGCGGCATTGAAAACAAGATCAACGCGATGGGCGCGAGGACAATCAGCCAATAAGTCACCAGACAAAAAATCTTTTTCATCTTCGCGCGTCCTTGTGGGTTAAAAACGACGTCGGAATGTAGCCGGACGGTTTAGGCGTGGCAATTTATAAATGGCTGGTTGAACACGCCGTCCCGGCGCGAATGGAACCGAGCCCTCCAAATTTTTGTCACCAAAAACTTGTTCATATTTGATTGTTTTTTATCGTGACAAAACTGGGTGTCAGGCGCAGTTTATTCCCGCTATGAAGAGTTCTTCCTCCAGTCTGGCGCGGTTTGAGGCGCAAATTCGCGACCTCCAGAAGCAAGGCGTTCCGCTACGGAAAATTGCGGAAACGCTGAATCGCGAGCACGGGCTGAGCGTTACCTATAACGCGGTGTTTTCCTTTCTGAAGACGCGTGAAAAGGCGGCGAAGGCAGCGACCTTGTTTTATGAGGAATTTCCGGCGGATATCCGGGAGTCGCTGATCAAGCAGTTCACCGCGCTCTGGACGCACGAGTCGACCGCGATTGAAGGTAATACGCTGACGCTGGGCGAGACGGTCAAGGTGCTGGAGTTGGGGCTGACAATCAGCGGCAAATCGCTCAAGGATCATGAAGAAGTGTACGGCCACGCCAAGGCGGTCGAGCTGGTTTTCAGCCTGCTGAAAGCGGAAAAAATCACGGCGGACGATTTGTTTAATCTGCACCGGTGTGTGATGCAGAAAAGCGCGATTGATTCTCTGCGCCCGGTCGGCGACTGGAAACGCGACTATAACGGAACCACCGGCGTGAGGGATGGAAAGCCGACTTATATGGAATATGCCAATCCGTCGGACACCCCCGTACTGATGACCCGCTGGATCAGAGAGTTCAACCGGAAACTGAACACAGCAACTTCGCCTGCGAAGGCCATCAATGCCTACGCCTGGACACATCTGAGCTTTGTGCGCATTCATCCGTTTTTTGACGGCAACGGACGCATCGCCCGGCTGATTGCCAATCTTCCGCTGTTGAAAGGCGGAAATCCGCCGTTGCTGATTTCACCGCAACGCCGCGCTGAATACATTGACCTGCTCTGGAACTATCAGAATGCCGTCGGTGTCATTCAGCGCAACGACCGGTTGCTACCGCCGCATCCGGCAGTCCCGGCATTCAAATCATTTCTCCGCGAAGAGGGGAAAGAATCGCTCCGCCTGATCGAAGAAGCCCGCAAACTGACTTCAAGCCGCCTGCCCAACCCATGAATACTCAATCACAAATCATAAATCATCAATCATCAATCGAACTGATGAGCCCAGCGGGCTCCGAGGCGGCGCTGGCGGCGGCGATTCACGCTGGTGCGGATTCCGTTTATTTCGGCGTCGGCAAGTTGAACATGCGCGCCCGCTCCGCCG
>CAZSSI010000190.1:0-2689 GCA_964609345.1 uncultured Verrucomicrobiota bacterium
CACAAAATGGGCTATCCGGTTCTGATCAAAGCGGTGGCTGGCGGCGGCGGCAAAGGTATGCGCGTGGCGCATAACGATGTCAGTCTGGCGCAGGGGTTTATGATGGCCAGCGCCGAAGCCGGAAGCGCTTTTGGAAATCCCGACGTGTTCATGGAAAAATACATTGAGTCCGCCCGGCACGTTGAAGTGCAGGTGATCGGTGACAAGCACGGCAACGTGGTGCATCTCGGCGAGCGCGATTGCAGTATTCAGCGCCGCCACCAGAAGCTGGTGGAAGAGTCGCCTTGTCCGGTGCTCACGCCCGACGAGCGTAAAGCGCTCGGCGAAGCCGGCGTCAAGGCCGCCAAGTCGGTCGGTTACAACAGCGCTGGAACGCTGGAATTCCTTTACGACGAAAAGGCCAAGAAGTTTTACTTCATGGAAATGAATACCCGCATTCAGGTTGAGCATACCGTCAGCGAAGAAGTGACAGGCATCGACTTGGTGAAAGAGCAGATTCTCGTGGCCGCGGGCAAAAAACTTTCTTTCACGCAGGACGATGTAAAAGTGCGCTATCACGCCATTGAGTTCCGCGTGAACGCCGAAGATCCCTATAAGAACTTCACCCCGTCGCCCGGCAAAGTCGAAGCGGTACATTTTCCCGGCGGCCCCGGCATCCGGATTGATTCGCACGTTTACAGCGGCTACACCATTTCGCCTTACTACGACAGCATGATCGCCAAGATCATCGCCCGTGGTTCCACGCGCGAAGAAGCACTCAACCGCCTGCACCGCGCACTGGAAGAGTTCACCATCAACGGTCCGCACACCACGGTGCCGGTCGGCATCGCGTTGCTGATGGATACCCGTTTCCGGCGCGGCGAATATAACACCGCTTTTCTTGAAAAATTCATGAACGAAAATTTCATGGTAGACCGGTAACCAAGGAGGCGCGGCGATGAGCGAAAGAAATGTTCCTTTTTCCAGAAACTGGCCGATTCCGGAGGAAAAAACCGAAGACGCCGGTCTGGGTACGGTACAGATTCACAACAACGTCATCGCCGTCATCGCCCACGAAGCCGCCAATCGCGTTCCCGGCGTGGTGGAGCTTTCCGGAACGCTGGTTGATGAACTGGTCGATATCATCGGTAAACGTCAGCGTGATCGCGGCGTTCGTGTCGCCGTTGAGGCGGAAAACACTATCATCGTTGAGCTGACCGCCGTGCTTGAATACGGCGTTTATATTCCCGAAGTTTGCGGTAAATTGCAGCTGGAAGTCCGCAGGTCGATTGAAGAGCTGACCGGCAAGCGGGTGCAGGCGGTTAATATTTCCGTGCAGAGTATTCGCCGCACGGTGAAGGATTCGGCAAACGGAGGTGTGAAATGACAAAGTTTCTTCATGTGCTTTCGGGACTGGTGATCTGGTTTCTTTTAGCCACGCTGGGCGTTGCGCTGATTCATGCGAACATTCCCGGTGTAACGAAAAGCTTGTTTGACATTCTGCCTCCGCTTCAGAGTTTCAAAATGACCTGCGGCGGCGGCGCTATCATACTGCTTTCGATGCTTTATCTCATCACCTTCGGGCCGCGCCGCCAGAAAGCGCGCTACATCTCCTTCGATTCCGGTAATGGCGCGGTTTCCATCAGCGTCAGCGCTGTGCGTGACTTCATCCGTAAGCTCGGCGATGAATTCGGTGCCGTGGTCGGCATCGACCCGAAAATCCGCGCCGAAAAAGACGCCATCAGCGTCGATCTGGATGTAAAAGTTCAGACAGGCGTCCGCATTCCGGAATTTTCTCAGGCTCTCCAGAACCGTGTTCGCGAAGGGATGCAGGACAGCCTGGGCATTATTGAAGTGAAGGAAGTCAAAGTACGCATTCAGGAAATTATCGGAACTCCACGTCCACCCCGCCGTTAATTAATCCTATGAAAAAGAACAACGCCCCTCAGCTGGTTATCGTCGGTTCCATCGGTATTGACACCATCGAAACTCCCCGCGAAAAACGCGTCGAAATTCTCGGCGGTTCCGTCAGTTACGCCTGCGCCGCCGCTTCGTTTTTCGTTAAAACCGGCATGGTCGGCGTGGTCGGCACCGATTTCCCGTCTGAACATCGCGCCCTTTGGGAAAAAATGGGTATTGATCTGGCCGGACTTCAGACCGAAGAAGGTAAAACGTTCCGCTGGTCCGGCGTTTATGAAGCCAACATGGACAACCGCCGTACGCTTCTGACCGAGCTGAATGTTTTCGAACGCTTCACGCCGGAACTGCCGGAAGCCTACCGTGACGCGCCGTATCTTTTTCTCGGCAACATCGCGCCGGATCTTCAACTTCATGTACTCGAACAGGTGCATTCGCCGAAGTTTGTCCTGATCGACACCATGGATCTCTGGATCAATATCGCCCGCGAAAAACTGGTTCAGGTTGTCGGTAAGTGCGACATGCTCACCCTGAACGAATCCGAAGCGCGTCTTTTCACCGGCGAACATTCGCTCATGGATGCCGCCGAAGCGCTGCTCGCGATGGGGCCGCGCTTTGTCCTGATCAAAAAAGGGGCGAGCGGCAGTATGCTTTTCTCCCAAAAAGGAATCTTTCTGCTGCACGCGTTTCCACTGGCGGACTTCAAAGACCCGACCGGCGCGGGCGATACCTTTGCCGGCGGACTCATGGGTGCGCTGGCCGAATCCGGCGGAACGGACGAAAAAGCAATCCG
>CAZSSI010000191.1:0-2669 GCA_964609345.1 uncultured Verrucomicrobiota bacterium
CGACGCCGGAACGGATCAGCGCCTCGGCGCACCAGCTGCCGACGCCACCGACGCCGAAGAGAATCACACGCGTTTCCGCAATTTTCTTGAGCGCCGCTTCACCGATCAACAGTTCGGTGCGATGAAATGCCGGATTCTTTTTCATACGTTTCGTAGTTCGGTCGAGGAAATGTCTTCGCGAAATTTTGATTCCGGCACCGCCTCAAAAAGCGATTTGAACCCATTCGGCAAATTGAGATTTTCCAGAGTCTGAAAAGCTCTGCCCTGCTGGCGACCGGCAATTAAAAACTTTGTTTTAAATGTTCTGAAAAGTTCCCATTCGCCGGGTTTTTCGTAGGCGATCAGCCGCTCAGCGGTGTCGTATCCGAGAACAAAGGTGGTTTTTGGAAACAGTTCGGCTTTCTGGATAAAGCGCGGCGCATGAGTCAGTGCCACCGGGATGTCGCGGATTGCCGCAACGCGGCGCAGAATTTCTTCTTCAGGAATGTCTGGCTTGTCCACGTTGGCGCACGAGAGTTCAAAGATTCCACGCAGTCCGGTCATTTCTTGCACAACGTTAAGTAAGTTGAGGTGGCCCTGATGAACCGGATTGAACGAGCCAGAAAGCATCAGTCCGTGCTCGGAACCGACGGCCTGCGCGATGAGAACAAGCAACCAGTCGCTTAAACGTTGCTCCTGCTCCGCGCGGGAAGCTTTGGAAAGGTAGAGCGCGTAAACTTTTTCTGCTTCAGCGGTTTTAATGCAAATGAAAGCGCGGTCGTCGCCACGACGTTCACGGTCGGTTTGCAAGGCAGCGGTGCAGGAGACGGATACGGGATACGGGATTCGAGATTCGGGATTTTGGATCGCCTTTTTAAAAGCAACCTCTGCGAGTTTTTGAGCAGTTTGCAAAGAGCAGCTTTGCTCGACCTCTTCGCCCAAATAAGAAAATAACGCCTCCGGCGAGTAAGGAATCTGCGCGTCAGCAATAAAGCGTGACGCGCCGGGAGTGCTGAGCAGTGCATTAAGCGCATCTGATCCGCCGCCGGTGATGACGAACACCGCCCGGTAGCCGGAGTTAAGGATGCGCTCTATACGATTTGGGTTCATAATTCCGAAGCACCAAGCCCAAAATTGCCATTCCACTTCGTTCCATTGCTGTCGATTCACGACAGCCTCTCTCGACCTGCGGTCTCGGGTCGAAACAAATCTAAATTTCTAAATTAGAATTTTAAAAATTGTTTCGGAATTCGATATTCGGATTTCCAAATCGTTATTTGACGATTTGGACTTCGGTGATGGTGATCGTTTCTTTGGGAACATCGCCGGAACCAGTCGGAGTGTTCCGGATGGCATCCACCACATCCATCCCTTCAACGACTTTACCGAAAACGCAATAGCCCCAGCCCTGCTGAGTCGGCGCTTTGAAGTCGAGGAAGCCGTTGTCGACGACGTTGATGAAAAACTGCGCGCCGGCACTGTGCGGGTCGGATGTGCGGGCCATAGCGATAGAGCCGCGCACGTTTTTCAGTCCGTTATTGGCTTCGTTCTCGACTTTGTTCGGTGCTTTTTTCTCCGCCATGTTAGCGGTCATTCCACCGCCCTGAATCATGAAGTTTCCGATGACACGATGGAAGATGGTGCTGCTGTAGTGGCCGCTCTCGACATATTTCAGAAAGTTCGCGACGGTTTTCGGCGCTTTCTCTGCGTCGAGTTCGAGTTTGATATCGCCTTTGGTGGTTTTCATCAGAATCATGGTCGGTTCTCCTGCTTGAAGGTTGCATACGCCCAGCAGCAGTAAAGCCGCCAGAGTTTTAAACGAGGTAATCATCCGGTTTTTCATGCGCAAAAACCTATTGGTGTTTTGGAACAATGTCTATAAAGTTCGTCCTCAATTTACGGGGAAACTGAACCAGTTCGAATTAGGCGGCGAGAAATCATTGATGAACAGCGCGTTACTGCAAAAATTTTCTAATCAGGTTGATCGCTGGCTGACCCGTGTTGACGCGTCTTCTGTCCGCCGCGCTTTTGAGGCCGTCTGCGTCACAAAGTGGAAACCTGTTCTGCTGCTCGCCGGAGTCTGCATCCTGCTTTATCTGCCGGGCATTTCCTCCATTCCGCCGCTTGACCGGGACGAGCCGCGCTACATTCAGGCCAGCAAACAGATGGTCGAAAGCGGCGACTATACCCGCATCTATTTTCAGGAAAATTTCCGCAACAACAAACCGGTCGGCATCTACTGGTTGCAGGCCGCCACCGTCAATCTTCTCGGCGGCGCAAAAGTAAAAGACATGGTCTGGCCATACCGCCTGCCCAGTCTGCTTTGCGCCATTGGCTCGATTCTTCTGATGTTCCGTCTGGGCGGCCAACTGATCGGAAAACCGCAGGCTCTGCTGGCCGCCCTGCTTTTCGCGTCCGCTCCGCTCATGCTGGCCGTTGCCCACGCAGGCACAACCGACAGCGCCCTGCTCTTCTTCACCACGCTGGCGCAGTACAACCTGATTCAAATTTATCTGGCCAACCGCAACAGCCGACGTCCGGGCATCGGCAACGCCGTTTTCTTCTGGGCCGCCATCGGTGCCGGAATTCTGATCAAAGGACCGATCACACCGCTGGTTGCCCTGCTGACGTCGGTCAGCTTGATGGTGATTGACCGCAATATCCGCGCATTCAAGGGACTGCGCGCCTGG
>CAZSSI010000192.1:0-2662 GCA_964609345.1 uncultured Verrucomicrobiota bacterium
CTCACGAATGGGTTTCCACCATCCGCCTTCGCCTAAAGCTCCGGCGGGACAGGCCATTCTTTGTCTGAATTTTCACCCTTTACCCAAACGTTCACCGGTATATTTTTTATCTCGGATGGGTTTCCACCACCAAGAGTTGTCCAGATACCACTGCACGGTACGCCGGATGCCGGTATTAAAATCTTCCCGCGCTTTCCAGCCAAGTTCTGTCTCTAGCTTGGTGGCATCTATGGCGTAGCGGTGGTCATGTCCCGGGCGGTCTTGAACAAAAGTTATCAGCTCCTTGTAGCTGGATAACTTTCGTTCAGAGGTCGGAGATCGGAGATCGGAGGTCAACCCGGTCACATCTGACTTTTGACCTTTGACCTTTGATCTCTGAGACAATGGCGCGATTTCATCTAAAATCGCGCAGATTGTCTCCACCACTTCCAAATTCGTGCGTTCGTTGCGACCGCCGACGTTATACGTTTCCCCGGGGACACCTTTTTCAACCGCCAGCACCAAGGCGCGGGCATGGTCTTCCACGTAGAGCCAGTCGCGAATTTGATCGCCCTTTCCATAGATTGGAAGCGGCTTTTGATCCAGCGCATTGAGGATCACCAGCGGAATCAGTTTTTCCGGAAAGTGATACGGGCCGTAATTATTCGAACAGTTTGTGATGACCGTCGGCAGACCGTAGGTGTGATGCCAAGCCATCACTAGATGGTCGCTGGAGGCTTTGCTGGCGGAATACGGCGAGCGCGGATCGTACGATGTCGTCTCCGTAAAAAACCCTTGCGGCCCCAGCGAGCCATACACTTCGTCGGTCGAGATGTGGTGGAAACGGAAGTCAGTTGCTAAAGGCAACTGACAGTTGTTAGTTGTTGGTTGTTGGTTGTTAGGGGAAGCAGGAAGGGATCGCCAGTATTCGAGGGCGCAGGCCAGCATGGTGTATGTGCCGACGATGTTGGTTTCGATAAAGGCCGCCGGACCGTCGATCGAACGATCTACGTGCGATTCTGCCGCCAGATGCATGACCGCGTCCGGCTGAAAATCAGAAAACAGCCCTGATATTTTTTCCTGATCGCAAATGTCCGCCCGCTCAAACCGGTAAAGAGGATTGTCTGCAATTTCTTTCAGGGAGGCTGTATTCCCTGCGTAAGTCAGCTTGTCCACGTTCAGCACTTGAACTTTTTTCTCTAGCACCAGATAGCGACAAACCGCTGAGCCGATGAAACCCGCCCCGCCAGTTACTAAAACTTTTTTCATCTTCGTTTCACTCCGATTTCAGTTAATGAATGATAGTTGCTACGTTGCTGGGGTTGGCTCCGCCGAATGAGTTGATAAATGATGGTTGTTAAGTTGTTAGGGGTTGGCCCTCATCAACAATCAACTCAACAACCGATCAACCCTTTCGTTTCTCTTAAAAGCGCATCGCGGTGTTCGCCAACAAACCGTTCCAGCTCCGTTCCCCAGTCTCCAAAAACGTTCAGCTTCTGCTGTTTCAGCGCAGCATTTTCCAGAATCGAATTCTTCGGACGGCGGGCGGGTGTCGGATACTCTGCCGTCGTACACGGCGCAATCCGGTGCGGCACCTCCATCCGTTGCAAAAACCGAGCCGCCAGATCGTACCAGCTGCAATAGCCTTCCGACGTTGCATGAAAAATGCCGATCGCTTTTTTATCAGTAACCGCTGCGATCTGTCGGGCCAGCGTGTACGACCAGGTCGGCGAGCCGAACTGATCGTTCACCACACGGATTTCGCGTTCCGGATTTTGCAGTGCCAGCCGAAGCATGGTTTTCAAAAAGTTTTTTCCGTGCGCGCCGTACAGCCATGCCGTGCGCAAAATGGCGGCATTTGCTCCGCTTTCAAGAACAGCCTGCTCTCCGGCCAGTTTGGATTTCCCGTACTCGGAAACCGGCGCGGCAGGATCCGTTTCAACCGAAGCTTCAAACAGCGGCTTGTCCCCGCTGAACACATAATCGGTCGAGATATGAACCAGAAATGCGCCGTTGGCCGCGGCCCACTCCGCCAGATGTTTCGGCCCGGTCGCATTCACCTTCCAGCAGGCCGGATCGGTTTCGCAAGCATCGACTGCGGTATACGCCGCACAGTTTATGATGGCGGACGGACGGATCGCATCCAGTTTGCTGAAACACTGGATCCGGTCTGTGATGTCTATCTCCGGCAGATCGATCCCGACGGCACGTGCGCCGAGCACGGACATACAGTCCGTGCCAAGCTGTCCTTTGCAACCGACAATTAGAATGTTTTCCATAATCAACCGTTTAGTACCGCGAGAGGAAATCGGCATACGCGCGGGCGAGGCCGTCTTTGAGTGTGACGTGCGGTTTCCAGCCAAGGGCATTGATGCGCGAAGAGTCCATGAGCTTGCGCGGAGTTCCGTCCGGTTTTGAGGTGTCCCATTTGATTTCACCGGCAAACCCGACGACCGCCTTAACCGTCTCAGCAATTTCCCGGATCGTTGCCTCTTTGCCGGATCCG
Source organism: uncultured Verrucomicrobiota bacterium (assembly GCA_964609345.1). Classification (GTDB taxonomy): domain Bacteria; phylum Verrucomicrobiota; class Kiritimatiellia; order Kiritimatiellales; family Tichowtungiaceae; genus Tichowtungia. Next base: position 2,486 of record CAZSSI010000192.1, read on the forward strand.
ACGTTGATGTGTGACTGCACGGTTCCCGACTCATCGGTGAAGGCCATGTCTTTGTAATTCGCCTTCTCGACAAGAAACACACAGGCCTCGGCCAAATCGTCAGAATAAAGAAACTCGCGACGCGGCGTTCCGGTTCCCCAGAGGGCGAGCGTGACGCTGCGCGTCTCGGAGGTCAGA
>CAZSSI010000193.1:0-2648 GCA_964609345.1 uncultured Verrucomicrobiota bacterium
ATATTTCCCGACAGGTGTTTAATCAGTTCGACCGAGCCGGGCAGGGCGGCGGCGCCGTCACTTTCCAGCAGCTCCTGAAATGCGGCGGCTTTTTTGGTAATTAGTTCGCCCAGTTTGACTTTATCAAGCCCCGGAAACGCATGGCGGAAGGTGTCACGGTCGTCGAAACCGATGAAGGTTTTTATGTATTCGGCCCACGAAATCTCGCGGCCGAGCGGTGCCAGCACGTTGTTGAACGCCGCCCAGTGGAGCCGCTCGGAATCCACGATGATGCCGTCGAAATCAAAAATTACTGCTGAAATCATGGGGATGAATCAGCCACAAAAAACACAAAAAGGCACGAAAAAACCATCATCAGAAACAAACCTTCGTTTACTTTGTTTCCTTCTGTGGAAAATTTTCATCGTTCATCCTTATCTCTACCGTTTCCGGCGGCGCCTGATTCTTCAGGTAGAAGTAGCGTCCGGCCAGACCGATCCAGCAGATGACGAGGATCATCAGCAGCCAGGTTTTTTCCTCGTCGGTCAGTGTGAACCGTCCGCGCAACCAGATGGAGAGTTCTTCGAGAATGAGCGGTCTTTTTTTCATCAGGCCGCCGAGACTACTGATTCGGATGAAGAAAAGGAAATACTTAATCGACCTTTGCAGTGATGGCGGCAACGACCGCCTCGGCCATTAGATGAAAGAATTTCGCTTTGCTGGGCGGTGCTGGCCGGCTGACGGGAAACATCCTTCGTCAATGCTACTTTTTAGAACGCACCCGCTCAAGCTCCGCCGCGACCCAGCGCGACTGTTTGGCGAGGCCGAGCAAAATCTTCACATCGTTATTGGTTAGTTTTCCGCGGCTGAAGATGCGGCGCAGGCCAAGCATCATGTGGTCGAGTTTTTCGATTTCGCAGAATCCTGCCTCCAGCATCATGGCACTCCACGCCGCGTAAAGCCGTTCGCGCATGGCACCATCGGCTTCCGGGGAGATTTCTGCGGGCGGTTCATAAGACGGGTTATTTGCCAGCAGAAATAATTCATAACAGCAGACCATGACGGCGTGCGAGAGATTCAGCGAGCGGTAAAGTTCGCTCGACGGAATGTTGATGATGTGGGTGCAGACCGCGATTTCTTCGTTGAAGAGTCCTTTGTCCTCGCGCCCGAAAACCAGCGCGGCTTTATGGTGCGCGGCGGAATCGAGAATGACCGGTGCAATTTCGCGCGGCAGATAGGCGTGGTCGCGGTAGAGGCCAGTGCGGGCGCTGGTTCCGGCGACGACGGTGCAGTCGGCAACCGCTTCTTCTAGCGTCTTGAAAATTTTAATCCGGTCGAGCATATCTTCCGCTTTGTAGGCCAGCTTGCGGGCCTCCGCCCAGTCGAGGTGCTCGCCGGGAGCGACGACTGCCAGATCGGTGATGCCCATGTTCATCATGACGCGGCAGATCGAGCCGATATTTCCAGCGTATTTGGGGTCGACCAGTACAATACGGATGTTTTCGAGTGGGTTCATAAATTGATTCCCGATTTGAGCAGATTGGTGGGTCTGACTACAATGCAAAAGACCAGAGACAAGCGAAGCTGGTTAACATGCAGTGCCTCCATACAATAAAACGGGGTTGAACTTGCCGCCGATCTTCTGAATACTCCCGCGCAATGGCTGAAATATCCACAACCGCATCGCGACCGCTCTGCGTCGATCTCGACGGAACGTTGGTTAAAACCGACACCTTTGCTCAGGCACTCCTGCTACTCGTCCGCACCCGGCCTGCCGCGCTTTTTTCCATTCCGCGTTGGGTCTCCGGCGGACTCGCCGCTTTCAAACGTCGCGTCGCGCAGGAAATCCAGCTCGATCCAGCCGCGCTGCCGTACCATGTCGGGCTGCTCGCGTTTCTGAAAAGTGAACGCGAGAAGGGGCGCGAAATTCTGCTGGTCACCGCCTCGGATGCGTTGCCCGCCCGCGCCGTCGCCGCGCACCTTGGTCTTTTTTCGGACGTCATGGCCAGCGACGGCATCATCAATCTCAAAGCCGAGCGCAAGCGCGATGCGCTCGTCATCCGCTTCGGCGAAAAGGGCTTTGACTACGCAGGCAACGCTACCGACGATCTCGCCGTCTGGGAATCCGCCGTCGGAATGATTGCTGTCAATCCCTGTGCGAAGGTTCGCCGTGCGCTGAAAAACCGTCCAACGCGGATTTTTGAAGACCGCCCGGCCAAGGTGAAGGCCTGGTTGAAAGCCATTCGCGTACACCAGTGGACAAAGAACAGCCTTATTTTTCTGCCGATGTTGCTCGCTCACCGGCTCACCGATCCGGAGCTCTACACCAAAGCCGTTCTGGCTTTCTTCGCTTTCAGTTTCGCCGCGTCCGCCATTTATATTTTTAACGACCTCTTCGACCTGCATGCGGACCAGCACCATCCGCGCAAAAAGAACCGCCCGTTCGCGGCGGGAAATCTAAGCCTGCTGGCCGCCGCCGTCGCCGCGCCGGTTCTTGTGCTGGCCGCGCTCAGTATTTCGCTACTGTTGCCGGCTGTCTTCACCGAAGTACTTTTGCTCTATCTCGTCATCACCACGCTCTACTCGTGGCGGCTCAAGCAGATCGCTCTGCTCGACGTGATGACGCTATCTGGTCTTTATTCCATCCGCATTCTTGCGGGCACGGCGGC
>CAZSSI010000194.1:0-2643 GCA_964609345.1 uncultured Verrucomicrobiota bacterium
GAGAACATCGTGAAAGAAAATCCGCTCCAGCACCTTGCGCCGTTTTTCGTTACTGATGTCGACCACCGAAAAAACGGTAAAAAACTCATCCGCTACGGCGATCGGTCGCGACCAGACCCGTAGGTCAAGAGCCGTTTCATTCACTCCTTCTTCGCCGCAGACCATCCGGCATTCCTGAATATCCACTGTGCGGAGCTTCTGGCTGTTCATTATGGAAATCACCGCACCGCAGGTCTTGCAAAAGGCGGTGGTCCCGCACCCGCCTTCGGTCAAGCGCGAGCGGATGCAACCGACCGCCTCGCCGGGGCGGCGACCGAGAAACTCCCTATAAAGACAGCTGAACGCTTCGCAGTGACTTTTACCGAGCAGTTCGTCAGCGTTTTTCAGGCCAAGGAATTCCGCGAAGGCGCGGTTGGCAAAAACGATTTGCCGCTGTTCATTGAGAACCACGGACATATTCGGAACGGCATCGAGAAAATCCCGGACAAACGGCAACGCCGCCAACTTTTCATATTGCCGCCGAACCACTTCTTTTGAAGCGCGCTCAGCCGGCGCAAATTCCGTTTCCATAGTCATTGAATAATCTCCAGCCACCCAACTGTAATGACCATAACATAAGCTTCCACCCGAGCGAAGCGAAAGTGCTTTTGGTATTCCAAAAGAAACGACTCGCAAAAGGAGTGGCAAAGCTTGGAAACTTTAGCGTATGGTTTTTCCGATGATCGATAAAATTCAATGTTTGGAAAATGAGGAATGGCTCGCGCGCCTCAGCAAAACCCGCAATGGCCTTTCGGCCACTCTTTACGCGATGTACTCCGGCCTGACCGGAGGCATTACCGTTGACCCAGCACTAATGATGATTCCGGCGGATGACCATCTGCCGCAACGCGGCGACGGCGTTTTTGAATCGCTCAAATGCCTGAACGGACAACTCTATAATGCGGAGGCTCACCTCGCACGGCTGGAACTTTCGTGTAAAGGCATCGGCATGGAACTGCCCTGTCCGCGCCCGGAACTGCTGAAAATTGTCTGCGCAACCATTCGCGCCAGCGGGAAGCGCGACTGCCTGATCCGCGTGCTGGTTTCGCGCGGCACCGAAAATATGGGTATTGATCCCGCTCTTTGCAAAGGGCCGGTGCTTTATGTGATCGTTTACCTCTATAAAGCGCGCATAGAGAATGGAAAGCTCAAACCGGCGCGCGTCGGGCTGAGCAAGGTGCCGATCAAGCCGCCAGAGTTCGCGACGATCAAGACCTGCAACTATCTGCCGAACGTGCTGATGAAGCTGGAAGCAAACCAGCGAGGACTCGACTTTGTGATTTCCGTAGACCCGAACGGTAACCTTGGCGAAGGCGCGACAGAAAACATCGGCATTCTGACGCCGGAAAATGAGTTGCTGATGCCAAAACCCGACTATGTGCTCTCCGGAACCACGGCCCGCCGGGCACTTGATCTGGCGAAAACATTGGTGGCCGACGGCATTCTTAAAACCGCCGAGTACCGCGATATTTCTCCGGCGCAAGCGGCGCAGGCCAAAGAGATTTTTATCTTCGGCACCACCACCGACGTTACCCCGGTCGTTGAGTGGGAAGGCCGGCCGGTTAGCGACGGAAAGGTCGGGCCGGTCGCCGAACAACTGCTCGCGCTGTTGAAAAACGATATGATGCCCGAAAGCGAAGCGCTGATCGAGGTGTTCAATTGAAAAAATGGCTGTCCTTTTTTTTGATCCTTCTGGTTGCCGCCGCCATGGCGGAAACAAATACTGTGACACAAGTTTCCACCATCGACGCGCTGCTGGCGGGCGCTTATGACGGACAGATGACAGTCGGCGAACTGCTGACGCACGGCGACCTCGGCATCGGCACTTTCGACGCGCTCGACGGTGAAATGATCGTAATTGACCATGAAGTTTATCAAGCACGCGCTGACGGAACGGTTCATCTTGTGCCGACAAACGCAACCACGCCGTTTGCCACTGTGGTGGATTTCAAAATAGATAAATTCTGTTGCCTCGACGGAAAAATCACCTTATCCAGACTTCAGAGAGATACAGACAGCTTCTCACCAAATGGAAATCTTTTCCTTGCCGTTCGGTTCGACGGATACTTTACATCCATGAAAGTTCGTTCCGTTCCGAAACAGGAAAAGCCCTACCCGACACTGACTGAAGCGGTTCAACATCAGGCGGTGTTTGAATACACCAACGTCACCGGCACGGTTCTCGGCTTCCGCTGTCCGTCGTTTGTGAAAGGCGTCAATGTTCCCAGCTACCATCTGCACTTCATTTCCCAGGATCGAAAACTGGGCGGCCATATTCTCGACTTCTCGGCTGTTGGCGGATCTTTGAAACTCGACGCCTGTAACCGCTTCTATATGGTGCTACCTGAAGAAAAACAGTTCAGCACACTTGATCTCTCACAAGACCGCTCCAAAGAACTCGAAAAGGTAGAAAAATGATGTTTCCCGATTTGCAATCGAGCTTGATCTGCGACGACGTCCGTCAGGAACGCAACGGTAAGTTCATGCTCATCGGCCTGTTTGATGCCATTCACGCCGAACACCTGCCAGTCGCTTTCGCCAAAATGTGTCTCGTCACCCGCTGGTGCAGCGGCGAAGGCACGTTCACTCAGCGGTCGAGAATCG
>CAZSSI010000195.1:0-2602 GCA_964609345.1 uncultured Verrucomicrobiota bacterium
TTCGGCCTAGCAAAAAACAAAACCACCTCATGGAAAAAACTGGCGAATATCCATCCGTTTCCTGTGCACAATCCGGCATCTGTCGCCGTCAAGCTGGACGGAAAAACCTTCACCTATGAAATCATGGTTCCGCTCTATGACAAATTCTCAGCCGCCACCCGGCGGGGCAGTGAACTTACCGAAGCGTATGTGGATGTCGAAATCGGCGCAGACATCGCCATCGTGGATGTCGGAGCAAACGGCTATGCCGGCAGAAAATCGGAAAACACGATTCCGGACAAAGAATGTAACGCCGACCGGATCGCCGAGCACACACTGGGTGAATAGTCTGTAGGGCAGGCGCCGCGAGCCCGCCTCCGCTTAAGCTGTATAATCACAGACGGATCGCGCCGCCGTGAGCTTTCTGACAAACGCCACAACCTCCTGATGAGCGGGATGCGCCTGATATGCATCCAGAGTCTCTTTCGAGGTAAACTCCGAATAGAGCGACATGGTCTCGTTGGCAGGATCAATTCCGACCTCGATTTTAAGCAGTTGCGGAATTCTACTAATCAGCACTTCCAGCCGCCGCTTCATTTCCTGCTTCTGTTCATCAGAAGCACTCTCCCTCATCTGCCAAACTACAATGTGCTTTATCATTTTAGGCTTCCTCTTTGTAAATCGGGAGGTTGATCTCAATAACGATTCCGCCAGACTCCCCGTTACGCACAGAACACTCGCCTTCAAAAAGACTGATGATACGTTTCGCCAAAGCGGGCGCCAGTCCGAAATCGCCGCCACCTTTCAGTAAGGTGCGTTGTCCACAGACCTCGAAAAAAGTATCCAAATCAGATGGAGGTAGAGACTGTCCATTCGTAGCAATGGCGACCCGCAACCACGATCCGGAACTGGAAGATTTCACAGAGATCGTTTCACCGTTCAGAATGCAGTGTGACGCCGTTGTGATCAGATCAAAAAATGCGCGTTGAAGCATATCCGGCTCTACTTCAACTGCAACGGCCGCATCGGAACTATCCGACAACCACTGGATGTCCGGATGAGGCAACTGTCCAACAACCGCCGCCTGCAGTTTGGCATAAAGGTCTGCCCACCGCACCCGACAGGTTGCAAACTGCTCGGAAGAAACATCAATTTCCGTTAACACCAAGGCATCATCAATGAGCTTAGTAATCCGATGGCGGGATATGTCATAATCGCGCCGCAGGTCGTGATTATCGGATTCAGGGGGTAGACTGTAAAAAAGTAGCTCGGTGATGCCGATTATGCCGGTCAATGGCGTCCGCATTTCATGAGAAAGCAGGCTGAGCCACTGGTTTTTTGCGTCATCCCATATTTTCAACCGGCGGTGAGCCTCCATCAGCTCGCCCGTCCGGCGCAGCACCAGATTTTCGAGCTGCAACTGATTCCTGCGAAGAGCCAGCTGGGCGCGAACACGGGCCCGCACCTCAGCTTCATAAAACGGTTTAGTGATATAATCAACGCCACCCGCTTCAAAAGCGCGCATTTTGTCCTGCGAGTCGGTCAATGCACTTAAAAAAATGATGGGGACATCCTTCAGTAGATCGTTTTTCTTAAAACCCAGACAGGTTTCATAGCCGCCAATCCCCGGCATCAGGATGTCCAAAAGAACCAGATCCGGCGGGTGCGTATAAGCGGCATGTAAAGCTAACTCGCCGCGCGGAAACACGCGAATTTCCCATCCCTGACCGTCCAGCATTCCGAGCAGTACATTGAGATTTTCGGGTTCATCGTCCACAATCATAATGGATTCTTTAGTCAGGGCTGCTCTCATTCTGTTTCTCCTGTTTTCGGATTAAGCCAGCGAGTTAAGCTGTCGTAGTCATAATCGTTAATCAAGCGGGTTAACCCAGCGGCGACACCCGGATGATCCGTTGCTATTTTTTCAACAATCTCGCGCATCTCGAAGACATTGCCAAGAAGGACCGCCTGCAGCAACATCTCTTTCTGCTCAACAGGCACCTGCGCAAGGCCGGAAAGGTTCTTGACGGGTTGATCCTGCGTCGCGACATCCTGATCATATTCATACCGCACGCCGATCAGTTTCCGAATCTCCGCTAATAACAATTCGCGGCCGACGGGTTTCGAGACATAGCCGTCAGCTCCGGCCTCAAGAAGCTTCTTCCGCGCATCACGCAGTCCGCCGGCCGTAACGATGACGATCGGGGTGCTTTGCCTATCCGGCAATTTTCGCAAACGGCTCATGGTCTCAAGCCCATCCATATCAGGCATCTGCTTATCCAACAGAATCAGGTCAAACCTGCGTCCCTCGCGGCACAGGTGCAGTGCGCACGCGCCGCTATCCGCCATTTCTACAACAAATCCCGCCCCTTTGAGCATGGACGCGAGCATCTGGAGACTCGTTGCGTCATCGTCAACGGCAAGGATAAGAGGGGCCTGCTGATCCGGGGCCACACGGCAAACAGTGGCGGCACATTCTATTTTTTCCACCGCGCTCAGGGTGGACAACGCGGCCTTGAACATGAATCGGAAGGTACTGCCCTGGCCGGGAACGCTGCGCAATATGAAAACATCACCGCCCAGAGCCCGTGCGTAACGGCGGGCCAGCGGCAACCCCAGGCCG
>CAZSSI010000196.1:0-2595 GCA_964609345.1 uncultured Verrucomicrobiota bacterium
GATGTGTACGGCACCGAAACGCGCCTCGGCTGGTATCCGGCGCAAAATCTTGAAATGCAACTCGCCTACACCTGTATCTACAAAGATCTCACGGCGGCAGACTTTGGAAACTATGCCTCGCGCTACGCGCTCGACTATCCCGAACACCTTGCGCAAGCTTCGTTGCTCTGGAGACCAGTCAAACCGGTCGAAATCGGCACGGTTCAGTCGCTCCGCTGGCAAACGGATAACAATGTTCGTCAAAATGGCAGTTTCGGCGCCGACAGTTCGTTCGTCGTTCGCTTCACGCCGCCGAAAGCCGATTACGCCACACTCTCCTTTTTGCTGAACAACGCTTGGAATGACGACTTCCAGACATTCCCCGGCCAGCGCCCGCCGGAACGGTTTGCGGGCATGTCGCTTACACTAACTTGGTAGTCGGTCTTTCATTTTTTCAACCGATATTCAGCTCCCTATTTTAACACCATAATATGATGCTTTTAGTTTCTGTTTATGCGAAATACAGCATCACATGTCGCTATATGATTTAAAAATGCATATTGCGCTAATAAAAATCTAACGTTAGGCCTATTGACTTTCCCATCCATAAGAGTAGAAAGGGGCCCAAGATTTAAGTTTCCAATGGTTGGAAACCAAAAATCTAGAAGGAATTAGAAGTAGTTCCCAAGTAGAAAAAGAAAGGAGATAACAAGATGACCCCATACGGATTCGGATTTGAACCGCACGACTATCAGGCGATGCTTGATCTTCAGATTGACTTCAAGGCATTGGGTAGCAATTGCAAAGCCCTCGCCAAGAAAATCAGTCGCAGAGTTCACAGAAAACAGAAATAACCCCCGCCGTCGCGGGAGGCCCTCCAGCAGGGCACAACTAACGAAAATACGCAAAATCGTATTTTCAGGATTTAAAAGGCACTCCGCTTCGGCGGGGTGCCTTTTTGTTTGCAACCGTGTTGTGAAAAGGTGGTGGGCCCGCTCGGACTTGAACCGAGGACCAAGAGATTATGAGTCTCCTGCTCTGACCGACTGAGCTACGGGCCCGAAGAGTGCTGAAAGATAGTTTGCCATCCGTTCAGACGCAAGCACTTCTCCGCCTGTTCAGCAAAAACGACTCCAGCAATATATTCCCTTCTCGGACGTTCTATGAAAGTGTCACACGACAAAAGGAGCCGCCGTATGAAAAATCCGTGTTTCCTGAAGACCGCCGGTGTTGAGCTGGCCGCACTGACTCTGACCGCCTGCCAGGTTCCGGCTGAGAAGCCCGCCGTCGCCAGCAAACCGAACATTGTCTTTATTTTCACCGATGACGTTGGTCTTGGCGACATCGGCTGTTGCGGCGGCCACTTCAAAACACCGAATATTGACGCGCTGGCAAAAGGCGGCATCCGCTTCGACACCTGCTACTCTCAACCTCTGTGCGGGCCGTCGCGCTGTCAGGCGCTCACCGGTCGCTATGCGTTCCGCACCGGACTGAACAGCAACCAAAGTAAAGACGCTATTGCGCCGGACCGGGAAGTGATGATCCCAGCCATTATGAAAAAAGCCGGATACGCGACAGCCAGCGTCGGCAAATGGGGCCAGATGTGCCTCGGCCCGCAGGAGTGGGGCTTTGACGAATCGATCGTCTTTCAGGGTAGCGGGCGTTACTGGGGTACCCAGTCTCCGAATTACGCGGTCAGCGGAAAAGAGAATGTTCTGCCGGAAGGAAAATATCTGCCGGATCTTATGCACGAATTTCTCACTGATTTCATAACCCGTCACAAAGACCAGCCGTTTTTCATTTACTATCCGATGGTGCATATCCACGGGCCGATCCTTCCCACTCCCGACAGCAAGGCGAGTGCCGACAAGGATCAGCTTTATAGGGATAATATTGAATACATGGATAAACTCGTCGGCAAACTTGTCGCCGAGCTCGACCGGTTAAAGCTGCGCGAAAACACATTGATTGTTTTTACCGGCGATAACGGCACCGCGCATTTCGGAGTGGATGCCGCGACGGTGGATGGCAAGCCAATCAGCGGAATGAAAGGCACCATGCTGGAAGGCGGAAGCCGCGTTCCGCTCATCGTCAACTGTCCCGGCACCACGCCGTCCGGACAGGTTAAGCATGACCTGATCGACTTCAGCGACTTCTTTCCGACCTTCGCCGCGCTCGGCGGAGCCGCACTGCCGACCAACACAATCATTGACGGGCGCAGCTTCGCTCCGCAGGTCCGCGGAGAAAAAGGAACGCCGCGCGACTGGATATACGTTGAACTGGGCGGAAAATCGTACGTCCGCAACGCCGGATTCAAACTGACCAACCACGGCGAATTGTTCGATATGAGCAACGCGCCGTTCCAGGAAATTCTGGTTCCGGCCGCTGCAACAAATGCCGCCGCCGCATCAGCCCGCGCAACGCTACAGAAGGTTCTCGACCGGCATCCAGCCGCTCCTGGAGAACATAAAGCGGGCAACAAGAAACAGAAAAAAGCCGCCAAAAAAAAGGCGGCTTTCTAACCTCGGTTCTGTGAACGTCCCGGAACCGGAGAAAACTACTGCGCAAAGGTTGCTCGAATAAATTCGATATCTTCCTTGCTGAGAGCCCGCCCTG
>CAZSSI010000197.1:0-2576 GCA_964609345.1 uncultured Verrucomicrobiota bacterium
CAAAGAGGGAAACAAAAATTAAATTTCTCGAAGTTTGAAATCTGATCCATTCGCGGTCAGAACACCCTCCCTTTTGCGTCTTTTTGTGCCTTTAGTGTTTTTTCGTGGCTAACTTCGGATCTCCGACCTCTGCCCTCCATTTGATTTTCCCCCTTAGCGCAGGGAGAAAATTTTATGCGCTATCTCTGCACACAGAAAGACCACGGCTACCGCGACTCAACCAACCCGCTACGCGGCCTGAATATGTCGCGCCTTGTCGGCTTGCAGGAATCCGGCGAACGCGGCGAATACGCTGACCTCCAGTGGTTTTACTACTACATGGAACGCTCCGACGCCATGATCCTTTCCGTGATTCAGCGCCGCCGCGCCGCGCTTCTTTCTCTCGACTGGGATATCCGCATTGTTTCACAGTCAAAAGACGATCCGCTCGCCCAGGAGCAGGCCGACTTTCTCCGCATGGTCTACGACAACATCGGCAACTTCCGCGAAGCCGTTTCATTTCTCTTCACCGGCTTTTTCCGGGGCTTTGCCCACCTTGAAAAACATTGGACACCCGCCGGACTCATCGAGCGGCTTGAACCCGTTGAACAATGGTTCTGGATTCGTGACGGGCTTTTCGGCGACTGGGAATATAACCCCGGTGCCATTTCCGGCACACGTCGCGGCACCGTCATTGACCCCGAAAATTTCGTCATCCTTGAGACCACCGCACTCGACCGCATCCTCAGCATTCTCTATCTGCGCAAAAACCTTTCACAGGCCGACTGGGATTCCTACGTTTCGGTCTATGGCATCCCGTCTATCTTTTTGGTCGGTCCGCCTAATGCCTCCGAAGAAAAACAAAAAGAATATCAGGCGGTAGCCGACCAGATTTTGTCCAACGGGCGCGGCTTCCTGCCGCATGACAGCGACATCAAATTTGTCACCGGGGGAGGCGGACGTCAGCCGTTTCACGAACTGATCAAATACATCGATGAGCAAATCACCATCACCGGCACTGGCGGCATTCTCACCATGCTCGCCGAATCCGGCACAGGTACTCTTGCAGGAAAAGCCCATCAGGACACCTTTTTGCAAATTGCCAAAGCCGACGCCATCACGCTGGCGGGAGTTTTGCAGAACGCCATTGATGTGCCGTTGCTGGCTGAATACTTTCCCGGACAGCCCGCGCTGGCCTACTTTGAATTTTCGCCCGGCCTCACCCACGCCACCAGTCAGGTTGTGCAGGATGCCCTCGACCTCAAAGCCGCCGGTCTCGAAATCGACACCGCCGAACTTTCAGAAAAAACCGGTTACACCCTGACCAAAACCCCCGCTGCTTCATCAGCTCAATGATACGTCCGAAACGTCCGATTTGTCCGGCTCCGTTTGATATATCAAACTTTTCAGAAAAATATTTTCATTTATTTTTTTTGAGCCCTTTGCGCTCCGTTGCGGCCAACCGCTCTCCCCAATAACAAATAACGAACCCCCAATAACACGGGCGCTGCCCGTTCGTTTGATTTTACCCCTTTAGGTGATGAACCTAATTCTCAACCGCAACTTCGAACTTCCCGCCGACGGCTGGCACCAGCTTGCACCGCTGGGCGAGTTTCCCCATGCCGCCGCAGGGATTGTTCAGGTGATTGACGCAGAAGCCTGTACCCGCATGGTTGCCGCATTTGAAAATGCCCGCGCAACGTCAGGGAATTTCCCCGGTCTGCTCATCGACTTCGATCATTTTTCGCTCGATGCCGAAAAACGTTCCGAAGCGGCCGGATGGATCACCGACCTCAAGTTTGTCTCTCCGTCTCAATCGGCAATCGACAATCAGCAATCGACAATCAGCGGCCTAATGGCCGCGATCCGTTGGTCTGACATCGGCGAAGCCGCAGTCAAGGGCGGACGCTACCGCTTTCTTTCGCCTGTTTGGGCAAAAGGAGATTGCGAAGACCTCGGCGATAATCGCTTCCGGCCTGTACATCTTTTGAATGCCGCAGTCACCAACGACCCGAATTTGAAAGGCATTTTTCCTCTCTCAAATTCCCGTACGGGCGCACCTGCGGGTCGCCCTCCGTTTGATTTTACCCCTTTAGATGAAGACCGAAATTGTACGGGCCGCTCTCGTAGCTGCCTTCCCAAACAGGAGAAAAATATGAAACCGATTATCGATGCCTTGCTCAACAAGCTGAATCTGCCCGCTGACACGGCGCAGGATGCCATCATCGCCGCCATTGCCAATATGGCGTCGCCGGATGAGATCGCCGCGCTCACCAATCGCGCAGAGACGGCTGAAACTCAAATCGCCGAGTTCCAGACCGCACAGCTCGAAGCCGCCGCCGATGCCTTCCTCGAAGCCAACGCCGCCCTTATCGAAAACCGCGACGACGTCCGCGCTCAGTTCATTGAAAACCGCACCCTGACGGAAGCGGTCTTCAAAAACTTGAAGTTGCCCGCGCCTCAAACTCCTGCCTCCACGCTCCATGCTCCCAGCCCCAAGCCTCTTCACAACCGCGATTCGAAAGTTCTGGCGACGCAAAATCGCGACGCCTCCACCTCCGAATCCAAAGCCGTCAAAATCCGCAACCGCGCTGCCG
>CAZSSI010000198.1:0-2571 GCA_964609345.1 uncultured Verrucomicrobiota bacterium
GGCATCGGTGCCGTCATAGATGGCGTTGGCGACGTCGCTCACTTCGGCTCGGGTGGGGCGCGGATTATCGATCATCGACTGAAGCATCTGGGTGGCTGTGATGACCGGCTTGATCCGCCGGATGCAGGTTTTGATCATCTCTTTCTGAACGCCGGGCACTTCTTCGGCGGGAATTTCAATGCCGAGGTCGCCGCGGGCGACCATGATGCCGTACGCAGCATCCAGAATCGATTCCAGATTTTTCACGCCTTCTTGGTTTTCGATCTTGGCGATAATTTTGATCGGACTGCCGCGCAGATCAAGAATGCCCTGAATAGCCAGCACGTCTTCACGGCAGCGGACAAACGAGTGGGCAATGAAGTCCACCGCATTACGCGTGGCCCAATCAATAAATTCAGCGTCTTTTTCAGTGAGAGTTGGCAGGTCGAGCTGAACACTCGGTACGTTGACGCCTTTTTTGTTTTTGATTTCACCGTCATTAAGCGCCGTACAGATCAGTGTGTCGCCGGTTTTCTTTTCGACAGCAAGAGCGATCAGTCCATCGTCAATCAATATCCGGCTACCGACGGGAACTTCGTCGACGAAGCCGCTGTATGAAACCTGGAATCCGTTTTCCGGAACGTAGGCCACTCCGATTTCAACCTTATCGCCGGTTTTCAGTTGCAGGGTTTTTGTCAGATTGCAGGTGCGGATCTCAGGGCCTTTGGTGTCCAGTAGAATGCCGACGCGATCCGATACGGCGCGGATGTTGGTGACAATTTTTTCGGCCGTCGGAATGTCGAGATGAGCTGTGTTCAGGCGCACAACATCCATTCCGTTTTCAACGAGTTGTTTAATGAAATCACAGTCACACCGGTTTAGAGCCAGTGTGCAGATAATCTTGGTTTGCTTGTTGCGCATAGAAATCCTTTTTGACGCGCGAGGGTTGTAACAGATTGTCCGGTCAGGACTAGCTTTAAATGGAAGAAAACGGTAGGGTGGATGGCGTGATGAAACCGGAACATCAGCAGTTATTGCTTTCGATTGCGCGCGTTGAGATTTTCCAAGGATTGGAAAAGCGGCGGACAAATTCTCCAAACATTGGAAAAGTCCCTGCGGAGTTAATGGAGGAGCGGGCGACGTTTGTAACGCTGACGATCGGCGGACATCTGCGCGGCTGTATCGGTATGCTCGAAGCCTGCCGTCCGCTGGCCGAAGACGTTGCCGCCAACGCCTGCGCCGCTGCGTTTGAAGATTCGCGTTTCCCGCCGCTAACGGAAAAGGAGTTCGAAAAACTGGAGATACATATCTCCGTTCTCTCGCCGCTGGAAGAAATATTTTTTTCTTCTGAGGCGGATGTGCTGGGTCAAATCCGGCCCGGCACGGACGGGCTGATTCTGCAGGAAGGGTTCCGGCGAGGGACATTTTTGCCGAGCGTCTGGGAGGAGCTTCCGGCAAAAAAAGATTTCTGGGCATATCTGAAACAGAAAGTCGGACTGTCGGCGAATTACTGGTCGGACACCGTGCGGGTCTTCCGCTATACAACTGAGTACTTTCCTTTGTAGCCTGACGACGACGCAATCCAGCTCAAAACCCCGTTTTTCCAATGGGATGGAAAAACGGGGCTGTAACGTTCCGATGTTCGGAAGTTAAATTTTTCCGACGAGGTCGAGTCCGGGGGTGAGCGTGTCGTCGCCGGGTTGCCAGGCGGCGGGGCAGACCTGATCGCCGTGTTCGCGGACGAATTTGGCGGCTTCGAGTTTGCGCAGGGCTTCAACGGCGCTGCGGCCGATGCCGAGATCGTGCATTTCGACAGTTTTCAGTACGCCGTCGGGGTCGATGATGAAGGTGCCGCGCAGGGCGAGGCCGTTTTCTTCGATATAGGTTCCGAAGGCACGGCAGATGTTGCCGGTCGGATCAGCGCCCATGGGGTATTTGACGGTTTTGATGGCATCGGATGTGTCATGCCATGCTTTGTGGGCAAAGGCGGTGTCTGTACTGATGCTGATGACTTCCGCTCCAGCCTTTTGGAACTTTGGATATAATTGAGCGGCTTCTTTTAGTTCAGTCGGGCAGACGAAGGTGAAGTCGGCCGGGTAAAAGATGAGTACAAGCCATTTTCCTTTGTAGTCTGACAGCCTCACTTTTTTTATTTCTTCGTCGTAAAATACGTCCATTTCGAAGTCCGGCACCTGTTTTCCGATTTTGAGCATGGGCTCCTCCTGTTTGGTTGCTTGTTTTTAAACATGACAAACATGATAGGTGTTTTGGCTTTACGTTCAACATGATTCTGATTTTTTTACGGCAGGGCTGAAAGGGCAGGTGACAAATTGCCGATGGTGCGGATGCTGCGGTGGAAAACCGGCATTTGCATCAATATGCGGTGAGGTGCCGTTGACGGTAAGAACTCAATTCTACACGGTGTAACTCCAAATTTAGATATGGTGATCTTGGCTGTAGCCGCTACAGAACGGGAGAAAAGAATATGGCATGAAACAAAGTGTTTTCGGCGGTTTTACATAAACCTATGGGACAGAAAACGGCAGAAACACAATGAAAAGAGGCTTGGCAGGGAATTATTTGTAAAAAGGG
>CAZSSI010000199.1:0-2570 GCA_964609345.1 uncultured Verrucomicrobiota bacterium
GTCTGTTCGTAGGCGTGGCCGACTTTGAGGATGCTCTCCTCCATAAACGAATCGCCAAGAATCTGGAGTCCGATCGGTAGTCCCGCCCTGGAAAATCCGCACGGAACGCTCAGTCCGCAGATACCGGCGAGGTTGACCGGCGTGGTCAGAATATCGTCGAGGTACATCTTGAGCGGGTCGCTGGTCTTCTCGCCGATTTTATACGCCGGTGTCGGCGTGACCGGCGCGAGAATGGCATCGCACTGTTTGAACGCCGCGGTGAAATCGTTGCGGATCAGCGTACGGACTTTCTGGGCGCGGAGGTAATAGGCGTCGTAGTAGCCGCTCGAAAGAACGTAGGTGCCGAGAATAATGCGGCGTTTAACTTCCGGCCCGAACCCGGCGGCACGGGTTTTGCCGTACAGTTCAATCGGGTCGGCACCGTCTTTGCGCAGGCCGTAGCGAATACCGTCAAAACGGGCGAGGTTGGCTGAAGCTTCGGCGGTGGCGATGATGTAATAGACCGCAATCGCATATTTCGAGTGCGGCAGGCTGACTTCCACGATTTCCGCGCCGAGTTGCTTGCAATGCTCGACGGCAGAACGAACCGACGCTTCGACTTCCGGATCCATCCCTTCGACAAAATATTCCTTCGGCAAGCCAAGTCGCATCCCCTTCAAGCTGTGGTCATCCGTCAACAAACTGGCAAACTTCGGAACTTCCATAGCCACGGAAGTGGAATCCATTTCGTCTTTACCGGCCATCGCTTCCAGCAAAATGGCGGCGTCTTTGACCGTTTTGGTGATCGGGCCGATCTGATCGAGCGACGAAGCGAACGCCGTCAGGCCGTAACGCGAAATCATGCCGTAGGTCGGTTTCAAGCCGACGCATCCGCAGAAGGCTGCGGGCTGGCGGATCGAGCCGCCGGTATCGGAACCAAGCGCGGCGACCGCTTCGTCGGCGGCGACGCTGGCGGCAGAACCACCGGAAGATCCGCCGGGAACATGGTCGGTATTCCACGGATTGCGCGTCTTCTTAAACGCCGAACTTTCAGTGCTCGAACCCATCGCAAATTCGTCCATGTTGACGCGGCCAAGGAAAACCGCGCCCGCTTCGCGCAGTTTGGCGATGGCGGTGGCGTCGTACGGCGCGACATACCCCTCGATGATTTTCGACGAACAGGTGCAGGGCTGGCCCTTGACGTTCAGCAAATCTTTGATCGCCAGCGGAATTCCCAGCAGTGCGCCTTTCTTTCCTTTCGCCCGTTCGTCATCTGCTTTTTGTGCATCTGCCAATGCGGACTCCCGATCAATCGTGAGATAGGCGCCGATCTTGCCGTCGCGCTCATCAATCGCGGCGAGCACATCGTTGACGATTTGTACCGAAGTACATTTCCCCTGCTCCAGCAGTTCGGAAAGCTCAGAAATAGTTTTTGTGTTCAGCATGTTTTATCCACAGATTTTTACCCACGAATCACACGAATTTGCTCGAATGATTCCAGTATCTAAAAACTTTATTATTCGTGTTCATTCGTGTGATTCGTGGGCGGTTTTTACTCCATAATTTTAGGGACAAGAATCTGCCCGTCGCGGGCGGCGGGAGCATTGGCGATGACGGCGTCATGATCGAGCGACGGACGCGGCGTATCTTCGCGGAGAACATTAACGAGAGCCATAGCATGCGCTGTCGGCTCGACATTGGAAACGTCGAGTTCGCCAAGCTGCTCGACATAGGTGAGCACCTGATCGAGCTGTCCTTGAAACAGTTCGGCCTCCCCGTCCGCGAGGTGAATCCGCGCCAGATGCGCGATATAGGAAACGTCCATATGTGTTGAGTCGGCCATGCTTTTCTCCAAATGAGGCCGAACTATAGACAGGCCGCCGGAACGGGGCAAGCGGCAACTGCGTTGCGGCCTGCTTGTTTACAACGCCTGGAAGCTAATCGTGTTGGGGCTTGCTGTTTTTTCCAATCCTTGAAAAACTCCCCGCCCAATTCAGAGAGGACTCCATGAACAAAACATCGAAACAATTTCTCGCGGATATGATCAACGCCATCAGCCCGTCCGGCTACGAACACTGCGCAGCGGCCGTCTGGAAAGAGTACGCCAAGCCGTTCGCCGACCGGGTCGAAACCGACGTTCACGGCAATTCTCATGCGGTGATCAATAAGGGCGGCAAGGTCAAGGTGATGCTGGCCGGCCACTATGACGAAATCGGCTTCCTGATTTCCCATATCGACGACAAAGGGTTCCTCTGGATCGCGCCGATCGGCGGCTGGGATCCGCAGATCGCGCAGGGTCAGCGGGTAGATATCATCGGTAACGGCGGCAAGGTAGTGCGCGGCGCGGTCGGCAAAATTGCCATTCACCTGCAGGAAGCTGAACAGCGCAAGAAGGTTTCCGAAATCAAAGACCTGTGGGTCGATATCGGCGTGAAAAATAAGAAGGAAGCGGAAGCGCTGGTCAGTATCGGCGACCCGCTGGTGATTCAGTACGGCTTTGAAGAACTACAGAACGGCCGCGCCGTCGGCCGCGCTTTTGACGACCGGGCCGGTGCTTTTGCGATTCTGGAGGCGGGCCGCCTGCTCGCCAA
>CAZSSI010000200.1:0-2564 GCA_964609345.1 uncultured Verrucomicrobiota bacterium
CTCGCAGAGCCGCAGAGGGCGCGGAGTTTTACTCATGCACCATTCCGTACATTTATTATTTTAAAAACCGGATGGAGCAGGGGTAAGGCCAGACTTCGCCGTTACCGGCTTTTATTGCGCCGATGATCGGGAAGACGATGCCGAGTACGCCGAGGATAAACAGCAGGGGAAAGCCGATCAGGATGAAGCAGAGTGGAATGATGAGTAGCAGCAGGACAAATTCGGTGAGTATCCAGTTCATGACGATTTTGCCGTGCCGGTCGATGATGGCGGATTGATCTTTTTTGACCTGCCACAGGACGAGCGGGACGATTAGTCCGGCCAGTGGAATAATGTAGGTGAAAAACTGCGAGAGGTGGATGAACAGTCCCCAGGTGTTCACGTCCAGCGGGGCGCATGGCGGCGTTGGTTCCGCCGGACGGTTTTGCGTCAGCAGGGATTCCTTGGCGTCTTGATATTCCTGTTCGGAGATGGCGCCGGACTGTTTGAGGTCGTTCAACTTCTGGATTTCGTCGGCAAGGCTCATGATGTCTCCTTTATGGTTGGCGAACGGCACGTTATTAACACGTCGGCAGGCACCGGGCAATAAAGAGATTTTCCAAGCCTAGGAAACCCGATAGAGTGCTGACCGAAGATGAAAGCTCTGCGAAACATTCTGATCGGCTTGCTACTGTTTGTGCTGACGGGTTTCGTCGTGCTGGCGGTGGTGGCGACGAATGTTCGCGCGATGGAGTTTGTTGTCCGGCAGGTTTTGCAGCGGACGGCCAAGGATGTGCAGTCGTTCAGTCTCGGTTCGCTGGACTATACGTTTCCTTCCAGTTGGATATTGGGCGATGTGCGCGCCACGGTTTTGGAGCAAGGTAAACCGGCGCTGATTTATGCCAATCAGGTTGAGCTGAAGGATGTGTTCCATCTGTTGACCAACGGCGAGCGCGCTCAGGTGAATGTTTCCGGGGCGGAAGCGGCGTATGACAAACTTAAGGTGCGCGGCGCTTCGTGCGCTGTGGATTTATGCAAGTTGACGAACGGAATTTCCTATCGCGGGAAAGTTCTGCTGGCGGACGTTTCACAGTCGCCGTTCAGCGTGGCGGACGTAAAAACGGATTTCACCGGCGACCAACAGTCGGTGACGCTGAGTAATCTGAAAGCGGCGGTTTACGGCGGAAAGCTATCCGGCGCGGCAGTTTTTACCTTTCCGGCAGGCTACGACGTGAATGTGGATTTGCAGAATGCCGACGTCGATGAGCTGGAGCGCGCGATGGGCGGAGTGTTCCGCGAACTGGGCGGTAAATTATCCGGGCGGCTGCATGTGGCGGGTGTTGGTCAGCGCGTCGATTTATTCGATACATCGTGGCATATGCCGTCGGGCGGAGCGATCAGCGCGGAGCTGCTGTCGTCGATCACGCGCTATATTCCCGACTCGGTTCAAAAAAAGCGGATCGATTTTCTGATCCGTTCCGGCGGCAAACTTGCTGTAGAGTCCTTCCTGTTCACATTGAAGAACGATTCGCCCGAACAGTTGAGCGGGGTGATCGGTTTGAAAAGCCGCGAGGCGAATCTGGAGCTGAACGTGACGCATGAGATCCGGGTGGATGCGCGGATTGATTCGCTGTTGCAGGCGTGGCAGGCGGTGTTTAAGTGAGAAGCAGTAAGTCGAAAGGAAATCGAATGAAGTATCTCTTGTTGGCGGCCATGCTGATGGGTTGCGCCGGATGCACGGTCAAGGCGGTGGGCGATCCCAACCGTCCGATTACGATCAATGCGCATGTGACCATTGATATCAAAGGGCTGGAGAAGACGGCTTCCGGCATCGAGGATTATGTCAGCGGTGGAAAATAAAGGAGCGACATCATGAAAAAACTTTTACTGGTTGGTTTTCTGGTTTGTGCGGCGATGACGGTTTCGGCGCAGGCGACGTATGACATCAAGGAAATGACTCCGGCGGTGAAGTCGGCTCTCGACGGACGCAAGTCGCGGTTTACCGAATTGAAGACGATGAAAACGCAGGGAGTTGTCGGCGAAAACAATCGCGGCTACGTTCAAGCTCTCGGCGGCGGTGCCGATGTGAAGGCGCTGGTCGCGGCGGAAAACAAAGACCGCAAGCAGGTTTATGAAGCGATTGTTCAGCAGAACAAGCTCGGCCCGGCTGCGCTTCCGACGGTAGAAGCGGTCTTTGCCCGCGTTCAGCGCGAAAAAGCTGATCCCGGCGACAAAGTTCAAGATGCTTCCGGACGTTGGAACTAAGACCGCCGTTACGGCAACAACTCGACGGCGACTTTGATGACAACTTTTTTGACAGGTTCCGGAGAGTTTCCTGTCATCAGGCAGGGCATGTGGGCATCTTCCGGCAAAAAGACGGCAAAATGCCCCGGCTCCAGCGTGATGGTCGCGCACGGCTTGGCCGGAACTTGGTAGAACTCAGCGTCCTTTTCCGGATTGTACGGCACACTGACGGTTAATCCCTGCTTTTCGAAAACCTCGATAATTTCCTCGCCGCTCAGAAGCACCTGAATATCCACGTATTTGCGATGCGTTTCCAGTTTGGCGGCGGCTTTGGATTTTGT
>CAZSSI010000201.1:0-2557 GCA_964609345.1 uncultured Verrucomicrobiota bacterium
ACCTAAACGACACCAATGACGCAAAAGGGCGGGAGCAAATCCCGCCTTTTTATGTCGCTTCAGTCTTTGTCGTCCTTTAGCCTCCCGTCCATGAGCGAGCATTTCATTCCAAAGCACGGCGGATACGAAAACCTGCAATCCTACCGCCGCTCGCTCGTCGTCTATCAAGCAACCAGAGCCTTCTGCAAAAGCTACTTCCAAAAATACGACCGCACCATCGATCAAATGGTTCAAGCCGCACGCTCGGGCAAGCAGAACATCATCGAAGGCAGCATGGCCTCCGGCACGTCCAAAGAAACGGAGATCAAACTGACCAACGTGGCCCGCGCAAGCCTCGAAGAACTGCTCGAGGATTACCGCGATATCCTGCGCGAACACGGCATTGAGGAATGGGACAAAAACCACCGCTACGCCCGGCGCTTGCGCGAACTGCTCAAAAACCCCGATGCCGACTACGAAACCTTCCGCCCTGCCGTCGAGCACACCGGATTGGCTGTTCGCGTGAACGCGATCGTCGGTTTAATCAAAGTCGCCAATTACCTACTCGATCAACAGATCCGTCGGTTGGAACAAGAGTTCATTCAAAACGGCGGACTCCGCGAAGCTATGACCCGTACTCGCATCAACCACCGCAACAAATCAGCATAGAAAGACGGCGTCGGCCGATGAATTTTAGAATCGGCTTATACAATCCGGCAGGAGAGATCCAGTTCTGGGAGATTGATCTGGAGAAGCTTCAGTTCGACTTCATCATCCGGCTGAACGTCGGCGATGCGGCGGATTTTCACATCGATGCCGAGTTCCGGAATCAGTACGGTGCCCCGGTCGTCACGGCGCTCGACGACGACCCCGCGATAGACGTTTTCCGGATGCTGTTGCATATACAGCAACGTCCAGTGCCGGTTACTCAATCGTTCGGCCATCGAGGTGTTACCGCCACCGGTGTCGGCGGCGGCCATTCGTGCGAGCATGTCGGCTTCGCTGATCAATGTTTCTCCACGGATAAATGCGCGGACTTGCTGGTGAACCAACAAATCTGAATAACGGCGCAGCGGGCTGGTTGCGCGGGTGTAGCGTTCCAGTCCGAGCCCGGCGTGCAATGCCGGTTCGAGGTGCAGTCCGGAGCGTTTGAATTTTTTGCGATAGGCAAACATCTGCGCCATCGTCTCCGGGACAGACGGTTCTTCCGGCGGCGGCTGAGAAGCGAAGGGTGCAGGGATTTCATTTTTAATCAAAAACTCCGCGATGGCCTCGCCGGCCATTAACATGGCGTCGGTGACCATGTCCCGGCTTTTCAAACGCGGCAAATCGCTGATCTCTATGGTGTATTCATCCGGTTTTTGAATATCGAGTTCGTGGCGGGCGGACAAATTATACAGATCCCCGTTCACGGTGGTTTTGATTTTTACTTCCGGCAGAGTGATTTCGGCCGCACCGTGGGCGACCCGGCGTTTCCGGAACTGTTCGGTGATGATGCTCATTTCCTTGAAAGGAGATTGATCCATCCGTTGATCCGCGACCGAATAACTGAGCCGTTGAACTTTGATCCAGCTCGTAACGATTTTCAGACAGGTTGCGACGCCCTCTGCGTCAAAGCCGATTTTAAACGAGAGTGCCGGGGAAATTTCTTTTAATCCAAGCCCCAGCGCTTCCGTGACGGCTGGCGGCAGCATGTTGATGACGACTTCCGGCAAATAGAGATTTGCGCCACGGGCCCGGGCTTCTAGGTCGAGTGGCGAGTCGGCTTTGATCAGCGCGGCGGCATCGGCGACATGAATCCAGAGGAACTCTCCGTCGAGGCTGATGGCATCGTCCGGATCACTGCAATTGTCATCGTCAATGGCAAAGGTTTCCAGCGCCGTCAGATCTTCGCGCGGTTCATCCGGTAGCGCGGGAACCTCCAGTTCGGGCTGGATGATCGCACAGTCGAACCGCTGCGGGTACGGGTTCACCGCGTCATTCCACAGTCCCAGCTGAAGCAACAGCATATGCGCCTTCTCCGGAAGGAGCTCGATGCCGAGCTCTTTCAAGGTGCGGTTCATTGACGCTTTGCCATAGGCCAACCGTTCAACGTCTTTCAGGTGGCCGATATCCTCCGGCTGAATCGCATTCTCCCGAACCCGTTGCAGATAGTCCTGCCAGCTGGCCGCCTGTTGCTCTTTTTCACGCTGTTTTGCGAGAAGCGCGTCAACCGCCGCTTCCGTTCGGGCGCTGATTTGTTCGATGGATCCGGTGAAATAGATTTGTTCCTGAAGCACCAGCCAGGCGTGCCAGACGGTGACCGGCGACGCCTCGCCATAGATCCAGTCGGCCAGCTCCGTCAGAGTTACCATTTCGCCCTGCAGCAATTCCCAGGCGGCTTTCGTATCGCCGGTCGGAGGCTGGGTAAGGTCCGCGAGACTCTTCAGCGGGCCCGGATGAAGGAGCTGAATATCTTTCTCCCGAACCTTGACCGTTTCCCCATTGGCCAGATGGATCGAGATTTTATCGCCGAGCTGGTCAATCATCGCCGGAGCGGTCTTATATAAAACCAAACTGTGCAACTTGAAGTTCTGCG
>CAZSSI010000202.1:0-2541 GCA_964609345.1 uncultured Verrucomicrobiota bacterium
GAAACATGAGGGAAACTTTGACGCGGTCGCCACCTTCAATGAACTCACGGGTATGTCGCAGTTTGGTCTGATAGTCGTGGTCACCGACGTTGACGTGGAATTTGACTTCCTTAATCTTAACGATGTTCTGCTTCTTCTTCTGCTCTTTTTTCCGTTTCTCTGTCTCAAACTTGAACTTACCGTGATCCATGATGCGGCAAACCGGCGGTTTGCAGGTGGCTGAAATTTCCACGAGGTCGAGGCCCGCTTCGTGAGCGCGAACGAGCGCCTGGCGGGTCGGGATAATTCCCATCTGTTCACCGTTTTCGTCGATACAACGAATTTCCGGCACACGGATCTGATTGTTCATTCGCGGGCCGAACTCTCTGCGCGGTCTCTCTTTGTAATTCTGATTAGCTATGACATCCCCCTCGGTTTTGTTTCAATTACGCCTTATCTTGCACGGCGGCTTTCAGTTTTTCAATAAAATCAGCCAGCGTTGTGACGGTCTGCGCGCCGGTGCGGTCGCGGACGGCAACGGTGCCGCTCTCAATTTCCTTAGCTCCGAGCACCAGCATATAGGGCACTTTGTCCATCTGGGCATTGCGGATTTTTGCGCCGATTTTGCCGGATTTAAGATCAACCGTCGCGCGAATATCCTGCTGACGAAGCTCCGCAACCATCTTGGTGGCGGCTTCGATCTGGTCTTCGGACAGCGGAAGAACGCGGACCTGCTCTGGCGCGAGCCAGGCCGGAAATGCCCCGCTGTAGTGTTCAACCAGAATACCGAAGAAGCGTTCGATACTGCCGAACAGCGCGCGATGCACCATGTACGGGCGGTGTTTCTCACCGTCTTCTCCGATGTAGTTGAGGTCGAAACGGTCGGGCAGATTAAAGTCAAACTGAATAGTGCTCATCTGCCATTCGCGGCCGATGGCATCTTTGATCTTGAGGTCGATCTTCGGGCCGTAAAACGCGCCGCCGCCTTCGTCCACTTCATAGGGAAGGCCGGAGGCCTTGAGCGCGGATTCGAGCGAAGCGGTCGCCTGTTCCCAGCGGGCCGGGTCGCCGACGGCTTTTTCGGGCCGCGTGGAGAGATAGGCTGTGATGCTTTCAAAACCGAACGTTTTCCAGATAAAGGTGGAGAAACGGAGGACTTCTTTAATTTCGCCTTCGATCTGTTCCGGCGAACAGAAGATGTGCGCATCGTCCTGCGTGAAGCCGCGTACGCGCAGCAGACCGTGAAGTACGCCGGCTTTTTCGTAGCGGTACACCGTGCCCAGTTCAGCCCAGCGCAGCGGCAGGTCGCGGTAGGAGCGAATGTCGGATTTGTAAATGTTGATATGGAACGGGCAGTTCATCGGCTTGACGTAATAGTCCGACTTATCGATTTCCATCGGGGCGTACATGCCCTCTTTATAGAAATCGAGGTGACCGGAGGTTTGCCAGAGGTTGGCTTTGCCGACGTGCGGGGTGTAGAGCAGTTCGTAGCCGTTACGGAAATGTTCCTGCCGCCAGAAATCTTCGATCAGCGAGCGGATGCGCGCGCCCTTCGGGTGCCAGTGAATCAGGCCGGGGCCGACTTCTTCATGCACGCTGAACAGGTCAAGTTCCTTACCGAGCTTGCGATGATCGCGCAACTTGGCTTCTTCAAGCTGCTTCAGGTATAGCCCAAGCTGTTTGTCATTGGTGAATGCGGTGCCGTTGATGCGCTGAAGCATCGGGTTGGTTTCTTTACCGCGATAATAGGAGCCAGCCACCGTCAGCAGTTTGAACGCGCGGATTTTACCGGTGCTTTCGACGTGCGGGCCGCGGCATAGATCAAAGAACGTTCCGCATTTATAAAAGCTGATCGCTTCGCCTTCCGGAATATCGGCCAGACGTTCGATTTTATATTTCTGCCCGGCGAGCATTTTGACTGCTTCGGCCCGGCTGACTTCGACGCGCTCGAACGGCAGGTCTTCGGCGACGATCTTAGTCATTTCCGCTTCAATCGCCGGAAAATCATCAGGCGTCAGACGTTGGGTCAGGTCGAAATCGTAGTAAAAGCCGTCGTCGGTCGAAGGGCCGATATCGAGCAGAACGTTTTCGTAAAGCCGGCAGACAGCGGCGGCCATGACATGAGCCGTGCTGTGCCGGAGAGTTTCAAGTTGAAGATCGTTTTTCATAAATAAGGCGCAAACTGTACCTTTGCAGTTCTGGTGTGTCAATCAGGCGCCGTGCCGGTTTGCGGCTTGTTCTAAAAGCGTTGTGCGCCGAAGTTCTTCAGCATCTGCAGGCCGACCGCCTGACTTTTTTCCGGGTGGAACTGAACGGCGAAGACATTGTCCTTCCAGACTGCGGAACAATACTGGATTCCGTAGCCGGTTTCGCCCGCCACGATGCTTTGATCTTCCGGCGCGACGTAGAACGAGTGGACGAAATAAAAATAGGCGCCGTCGTCCACACCCGCAAACATCGGGCAGTCCGGCTTTTTCTGATTCACCGCGTTCCAGCCGATTTGGGGAATCTTAAGGTGGAAGCGGCTTCCAGCCGCTGGCCCGAGGCTGGAAGCCTCGTCCA
>CAZSSI010000203.1:0-2508 GCA_964609345.1 uncultured Verrucomicrobiota bacterium
GAACGAATCGGACTCCACCATCCGCCTTCGCCTAAAGCTCCGGCGGGACAGGCCACTCATTTTTTCCCTATCCCCGTCCCAAACGTTCACCGGTATATTTTTTATCTCGGATGGGTTTCCACCATCCGCCTTTGCCTAAAGCTCCGGCGGGACAGGCCATTCTTTGTCTGAATTTTCACCCTTTACCCAAACGTTCACCGGTATATTTTTTATCTCGGATGGGTTTCCACCACCAAGAGTTGTCCAGATACCACTGCACGGTACGCCGGATACCGGTATTAAAATCTTCGCGCGCTTTCCAGCCAAGTTCTGTCTCCAGCTTGGTGGCATCTATGGCGTAGCGGTGGTCATGTCCCGGGCGGTCTTTGACGAACGTGATCAAATCCTTGTAGGATTTGATCTCTTTCGTCGGTTGCTGGTTGCTGGTTGCTGGTTGATCAGGATTTCCCCCATCATTTATCAACGAAGATTCATCATTTTCGCCCGTTAGCGGGCGAAGCTCGTCGAGAATCGCGCAGATTGTCTCCACCACTTCCAAATTCGTGCGTTCGTTGCGACCGCCGACGTTATACGTTTCCCCGGGGACACCTTTTTCAACCGCCAGCACCAAGGCGCGGGCATGGTCTTCCACGTAGAGCCAGTCGCGAATTTGATCGCCCTTTCCATAGATTGGAAGCGGCTTTTGATCCAGCGCATTGAGGATCACCAGCGGAATCAGTTTTTCCGGAAAGTGATACGGGCCGTAATTATTCGAACAGTTTGTGATGACCGTCGGCAGACCGTAGGTGTGATGCCAAGCCATCACTAGATGGTCGCTGGAGGCTTTGCTGGCGGAATACGGCGAGCGCGGATCGTACGATGTCGTCTCCGTAAAAAACCCTTGCGGCCCCAGCGAGCCATACACTTCGTCGGTCGAGATGTGGTGAAACCGAAAATCTTCTGCCGAAGGCAGATGATTTTCAGTGTCGAGTGTCGAGTGTCGAGTGGCTGACTGCTGACCGCTACCATCTGTCCTCTGTCCTCCGTCCTCTGACTTCTGCAACGTACGCCAGTACGCAAGGGCGCAGGCCAGCATGGTGTATGTGCCGACGATGTTGGTTTCAATAAAGGCCGCCGGACCGTCGATCGAACGATCTACGTGCGATTCTGCCGCCAGATGCATGACCGCGTCCGGCTGAAAATCAGAAAACAGCCCTGATATTTTTTCCTGATCGCAAATGTCCGCCCGCTCAAACCGGTAAAGAGGATTGTCTGCAATTTCTTTCAGGGAGGCTGTATTCCCTGCGTAAGTCAGCTTGTCCACGTTCAGCACTTGAACTTTTTTCTCTAGCACCAGATAGCGACAAACCGCTGAGCCGATGAAACCCGCCCCGCCAGTTACTAAAACTTTTTTCATCTTCGTTTCACTCCGATTTCAGTTAATGAATGATAGTTGCTACGTTGCTGGGGTTGGCTCCGCCGAATGAGTTGATAAATGATGGTTGTTAAGTTGTTAGGGGTTGGCCCTCATCAACAATCAACTCAACAACCGATCAACCCTTTCGTTTCTCTTAAAAGCGCATCGCGGTGTTCGCCAACAAACCGTTCCAGCTCCGTTCCCCAGTCTCCAAAAACGTTCAGCCCCTGCTGTTTCAGCGCCGCATTTTCCAGAATCGAGTTCTTCGGACGGCGGGCGGGTGTCGGATACTCCGCCGTCGTACACGGCGCAATCCGGTGCGACACCTCCATCCTTTGCAAAAACCGGGAGGCCAAATCAAACCAGCTGCAATAGCCTTCCGACGTCGCATGAAAAATGCCGGTCGCTTTTGCATCAATAACCGCTGCGATCTGCCGCGCCAGTGTGTACGACCATGTCGGCGAGCCGAACTGATCGTTTACAACTCTGATTTCGCGCTCCGGATTTTGCAGTGCCAGCCGAAGCATGGTTTTCAAAAAGTTTTTTCCGTGCGCGCCGTACAGCCATGCCGTGCGCAAAATGGCGGCATTTGCTCCGCTTTCAAGAACAGCCTGCTCTCCGGCCAGTTTGGATTTCCCGTACTCGGAAACCGGCGCGGCAGGATCCGTTTCAACCGAAGCTTCAAACAGCGGCTTGTCCCCGCTGAACACATAATCGGTCGAGATATGAACCAGAAATGCGCCGTTGGCCGCGGCCCACTCCGCCAGATGTTTCGGCCCGGTCGCATTCACCTTCCAGCAGGCCGGATCGGTTTCGCAAGCATCGACTGCGGTATACGCCGCACAGTTTATGATGGCGGACGGACGGATCGCATCCAGTTTGCCGAAACATTGAATCCGGTCTGTGATGTCCATCTCCGGCAGATCGATCCCGATGGCGCGCGCACCGAGCACAGACATACAGTCCGTGCCAAG
This sequence comes from uncultured Verrucomicrobiota bacterium, assembly GCA_964609345.1. Classification (GTDB taxonomy): domain Bacteria; phylum Verrucomicrobiota; class Kiritimatiellia; order Kiritimatiellales; family Tichowtungiaceae; genus Tichowtungia. The sequence continues at coordinate 2,371 of CAZSSI010000203.1, forward strand.
CTGTCCTTTGCAACCGACAATTAGAATGTTTCCCATAATCAACCGTTTAGTACCGCGAGAGGAAATCGGCATAAGCGCGGGCAAGGCCGTCTTTGAGTGTGACGTGCGGTTTCCAGCCAAGGGCATTGATGCGCGAAG
>CAZSSI010000204.1:0-2504 GCA_964609345.1 uncultured Verrucomicrobiota bacterium
ATCGGCCAGGCGTGCGAGTTTGACTACTCCGGAACGCAAGCCTGCAAAGCTCTGCGCGAAGAAGGCTTCCGCGTCACGCTGATCAATTCCAATCCGGCTACGATCATGACCGACCCGGCCACGGCGGACGCGACCTACATCGAGCCGATCACGCCGGAAACGGTTGAAAAGATCATTATCAAAGAACGGCCCGACGCCCTGCTGCCGACGCTCGGCGGCCAGACCGCGCTCAACACCGCCATGAAGCTGTACAAAAGCGGCGTGCTCGAAAAATACAGCGTCGAAATGATTGGCGCCAAGTACGACGCCATTATGCGCGGCGAAGAACGCGACATTTTCAAATCCGTGATGAAGGAAGCCGGCATCGAAACGCTTAAGAGCTTCCATGTTCACAATCTCAAAGAAGCAATCCATGTCGCCGAAAACGACTTGCCGTTCCCGATCATTGTGCGCCCCAGCTTTACCCTCGGCGGAACCGGCGGCGGCATTGCCAACAACATGGAAGAGCTGATGCAGATCGCCGAGCGCGGTCTCAAGGCCAGCCTCAGCAGCGAAGTGCTGCTCGAAGAATCCGTCTACGGCTGGAAAGAGTTCGAGATGGAAGTGATGCGCGACCGGAAAGACAACGCCGTCATCATCTGCTCCATTGAAAATATGGATCCGATGGGCATTCATACCGGCGACAGCATCACCGTTGCGCCGACGCAAACGCTGACCGACCGCGAATATCAGGCGATGCGCAACGCCTCAATCAAGATCATGCGCGCCATCGGCGTCGAAACCGGCGGATCGAACGTGCAGTTCTGTATCCATCCGGAAACCGGCCGCATGGCGGTGATCGAAATGAACCCGCGCGTTTCGCGCTCTTCGGCGCTGGCCTCCAAAGCCACTGGCTTCCCGATTGCCAAGCTGGCTGCCAAACTGGCCGTCGGCTACACGCTTGACGAACTGCCGAACGATATCACCAAAGAAACGCCCGCCTGTTTCGAACCGTCCATTGACTACTGCGTCGTCAAAATGCCGCGCTTCGCTTTCGAAAAATTCCCGTCGGCAGACGCGCACCTCGGCGTCAGCATGAAGTCCGTCGGCGAAACGATGGCGATTGGCCGCAATTTTAAAGAAGCGCTCCAAAAAGCGTTCCGCTCACTGGAAATCGGCGTCGACGGTCTCGACCTGAAAGCCGAAGCCAAAGTTCCGCTGGCCCGTTTGGACGAATGGCTGACCCGCACCAAAACTGAACGGTGTATCGCCATCAAAGTCGCGCTCAAGCAAGGCTACACGATTCAGAAAATCGCCGAGATCACCAAAATTGATCCGTGGTTCATCGATAACATTCTGCAAATCGTCGAAATGGAGCGCGAGATTCTTGATGCGCCGAAAGACAAGCCGCTCGACATCGACCTGCTCCGGAAGATCAAACTCAACGGTTTCTCCGACGCCCAGATCGCCGTGCTGCGCGGTCAGGATCCGCTGGCGTTCCGCGAAGAGCGCAAGAAAGCGGGCGTCATTCCGGTTTACCGTCTGGTCGATACCTGCGCCGGCGAGTTCGAAGCCGCCACGCCTTATTTTTATTCCAGCTACGGCGACCTCAACGAAATCCGTCACACCGGCAAAAAGAGCATCATTGTTCTCGGTTCCGGCCCCAACCGCATCGGCCAGGGAATTGAGTTCGACTATTCCTGCGTGCACACCGTCATGGCTCTGCGCGAAATGGGCTACGAAGCGATCATGGTTAACTCCAACCCGGAAACCGTTTCGACCGACTACGACACCTCCGACAAACTGTATTTCGAGCCGCTCACCTTCGAAGATGTGATGAACATCTACGAACAGGAAAAGCCGATCGGCATGATCGTTCAGATGGGCGGACAGACTCCGCTCAATCTCGCCGACCGCCTGCTCGCCGCTGGCGTGCCGATTCTTGGAACTTCGCCGAAGAGCATCGCGATGGCCGAAGACCGCGAACTCTTCCGCCAGATGATTATCAAACTCGATCTCAAACAGCCTGAGAGCGGCACGGCCAAGACCATGGACGACGCGCTGAAGATTGCGCATCGCATCGGCTTCCCCGTCATGATCCGTCCGTCGTTCGTTCTCGGCGGACGCGCCATGATGGTCGCCTACGACGAAACTGAATTTGTTCCGTTCACTCACGCCGCGTTCAACGCCAGCCCGGGACATCCGGTACTGATCGACCGGTTCCTCGAAAACGCCATTGAAATTGACGTAGACCTGGTCTGCGACGGCAAAGACGTTTACGTCGGCGGCGTCATGCAGCACGTCGAGGCCGCCGGTATTCATTCCGGCGACAGCGCCTGTTCGATCCCGCCCTACTCACTCGCTCCGAAAATCATCAGCGAAATCGAAGCGGCCTGCACCCGCATGGCGCTCGAACTGAATGTTAAAGGACTGATGAACGCGCAGATGGCCGTCAAAGGCGACGACATCTACGTCATCGAAGTGAATCCGCGCGCCTCGCGCACCGTGCCGTACGTTTCCAAAGC
>CAZSSI010000205.1:0-2499 GCA_964609345.1 uncultured Verrucomicrobiota bacterium
CTGTCCGCCCATTTCGGCGTAGCACGGGGTTTTGTCGAGGATGATGTTGTATTCTTCTTGGGTAGGGACGGCTGTCCCAGCCGTCCGCGGCGCGCTCGGAGAGCACGCCCTACCTTCAATTGCTTCAACCAGCGCTTCGGCTTCGAGGTTGTCGAAGCCGATGAAGACGGTCGGGTTGACTTCGAGTCCTTCGCTTTCGACGGTGACGACGGTTTTCTTGGCGGCGTGGTCGGCGCGGGCGCGGTTGCGCTGTTCGTTCATCAGCTTTTCAAAACCGGTGGCATCGACCGTCAGGCCGCGCTCGCGAGCCATCACTTCGGTGAGGTCGAGCGGGAAGCCGTAGGTGTCGTAGAGTTTGAACGCTTCATCAGCGGGGAAGGTTTTCGATTTGAGCGCGGCGGCAACCTCTTCGAACAGATCAATGCCGCGGTCGAGGGTGCGGTTGAAGGATTCTTCTTCGGCTTTAAGGGTTTTCTTGACGCGCTCGAGGTTGGTGCGGACTTCGGGGAAGGCGTCGCCGTAGGTGTCGGAGATGGTGTTGGCGAGTTTATAGAAGAAGGGCTCGCGGAAGCCGAGGGCGCGGCCGGTGCGGACGGCGCGGCGCAGGATGCGGCGCAGGACGTAGCCGCGCCCTTCGTTCGACGGGGCGATACCGTCGGCGATGGAGAAGGCGAGGCAACGAATGTGGTCGGCGATGACGCGGAAGGCCACATCGATTGTCGATTGCTGATTGTCGATTGCTGATTGGGTGCCGGGAAGGCTGGACGTGTATTTGCAACCGCTGAGTTCTTCCAGCTTACGGAAGATCGGGGTGAAGACGTCGGTTTCATAGTTGGAGATGACGCCGGAGAAATTTTTGAAGCCTTTGGTGCACTGGATGATGGAGCAGGCGCGTTCGAAACCCATGCCGGTGTCGACGTGTTTGGCTGGGAGCGGCGAGAAGGTTCCATCGGGGTTTGCGTTGAACTGGATGAAGACGAGGTTCCAGATTTCAATGTTTTGCGCAGTACCGGAATTGACGAGTTTTGCGCCGCCGTCGCCTTTCGGCGTGAGGTCGACGTGTAGTTCGGAGCACGGGCCGCACGGGCCGGTGTCGCCCATCATCCAGAAATTGTCTTTGCGGTTGCCAGGGACGACGTGGTCGGCGGGCAGATATTTCAGCCAGAGATTCTGGGCTTCGGTGTCGGCTGGCATGGTGGAGTCGCCGCCGAAGTAGGTGGCGTAGAGGCGTTCTTTCGGGAAACCCCAGACTTGGGTGATGAGTTCCCACGCCCAGTCGATGGCTTCGGTTTTGAAGTAGTCGCCGAATGACCAGTTGCCGAGCATTTCGAAAAAGGTGTGGTGGTAGGTGTCGAGGCCGACGTCTTCGAGGTCGTTGTGCTTGCCGCCGGCGCGGATGCACTTCTGGGTGTCGGCGGCGCGGCCCGGTTTGTAGGGGCAGTTGGACTGGCCGAGGAAGATCGGCACGAACTGGTTCATACCGGCGTTGGTGAAGAGCAGGTTCGGCGAGTCGGGCAGCAGGCTGCCGGATTTGACGATGGTGTGCTGCTTCGATTGGAAGAAATCGAGGAACGACTGGCGGATTTGGTTAGAGGTCATAGTTTAGTTACCGGTTATCAGTTAATGGTTATCAGTTAAAGAGGCCGGGAATTTAGCACGAACGGCCCCGATTTCACGGACTTTTTTTACTGTAGTCTCATAAGCGAGCTATGTGTCCAGTAGGAATCCCGATTATCTCGTACCTTTGAGATAGTCGATGCGTTTGGGTTCGGGGAATCGTTCGATAGCGTAGCGGCGCATGGTGCGCGGCATCTGTTGGTAGTGCGGCAACAAAAACGCTTCTTCAATTTTTAAATCGCGTTTGCCGATTTCACGAAGCATCCAGCCGACGGCTTTGTGCATCAGGTCTTCTTTGTCATTCAGCAGGAGGTCGGCGATGGCGAGCGTGTCGTCGAACTGATTCCGGCGGATGAAATAAAAGGTGGCGATGATGGCGATGCGCCGTTCCCAGAGACTTTTGGATTTCGCCAGTTTGTAGAGCGGCTTGCGGTCTTGATCAGATAAGTATGCGCCGACGATTTGCGCGGCGGTGACATCGACCAAATCCCAGTTATTAATCCGGCGTGTATTGGCAAGATAGTCGCGGTAGATCGCCGCTTCATTCCCGCCGCGTTCATAGTGCAAAACCATAATCAGCAGAGCCAGAAAGCGGACTTCATGGAACGGTGACTGCAATAGTTCGACTGCATCGTCGAGTGAAATGTCGCGGTGTTCTTTTGCCAGTTTACGGAGAACCGGAACGCGGATGCCGAGAAAGAGGTCGCCTTCGCCGTACTGCCCAGGGCCGGTCTTGAAAAACCTCTGCGCGTGTTCGGCGGCGGTTTTGTTTCCCAGCGCCTTCAACTGCTTCGTGATTTTCTCTGCTGTAGTCATGAAGAGAATATCTAAAGCCTTCTTTATATCCGTTCCGGCGTTTCAATGCCGAGCAGGGCGAGTCCT
>CAZSSI010000206.1:0-2489 GCA_964609345.1 uncultured Verrucomicrobiota bacterium
CGAACGGTTGCACGACAGTCTGGATCTGCTATCCGGCACCGACTTATCCCGGCCCGTACGATTTCACCGATCCGATTGTCGTGAACGAAATCATTCCGATGATCGACGAAATCGCGCGGCAGACCGGCGCAAAGGTTATTGATCTGTACCGCCCGTTAAGCGGCAGGCCGGAACTTTTTCCGGACACGGTGCACCCGAATGCCGAAGGGGCCCGGCTGATGGCCGAAACGGTTTTCTCCGCCATCACGGCAAAGGCGAAGGAATCCGCCGGTGAATTTTAAAATTCGCTGATTCATGTTCTTTCCGAGGCGCATAACCAAACAGTCGGCTCAGCAGAGGGAACATCAGTGCGTTGGCTTTTTCAATCGTCGTAAAAAACGGCTCCATTTTTTCAATCGGCTGAATGAACGGCCCGCCGGTTATTTCGTTTTTGCAGTGCCCGTAGAGCGAAAGCAGACTGTCTTCTGTCGTTTCGAGATGGAACTGCAACGCCAGCACGTTGCCGTTGTAAATGAACGCCTGATTTTTGCAGGCGGCACTCGCTGCCAAATGTACCGCGCCGTCCGGAATTCCGAATGTGTCGCCGTGCCAGTGGAACGCTGTGAACTCCGCCGGAAATATCTCTCCGTCGCCGGCGACCGGAAAGAATCCGATTTCGCGCTGATTGTTCTTTTTCACCTTTGCGCTAAGGGCTTCGGCGATAAGCTGTGCGCCGAGACAGATGCCGAGCACCGGCTTGTTCTGCGCGATGATTTGTTTGATGAATGCTTTTTCTTCCGCCAGCCACGGATAGATGGCTTCGTCATAAACGCCCATCGGCCCGCCCATCACAATCAGTCCATCCACGGCGCCGACGTCTGGAATCCGGTCGCCAGTCCAAAACCGCGTACAGGTCACTGCGTGACGGCTTGCTGTCAGCCAGGACTGAATACACCCTAATCCCTCGAACAGAACATGCTGAAACCAATGGATTTTCATGACGATGAGCGAATCATAATCAGTAGCATTTTAAAAGGCGCTCCGGCCGCCTGCACGTCGTGCGGAATATTAGCAGGCATAATGATCATCTCGCCAGCTCTGACCGTTTTCGGTTCGCCCGCAATGATGAACGTCCCCTCGCCTTCAACCACTTCGACAACCGCGTCGAATGGCGACGTGTGTTCGCTCAGCCCTTGTCCTTTATCAAAGGAAAACAGCGTGATGTTGCCGGTTTCTTTTTTCAACAGCGTGCGGCTGACGACTGCTCCGTCAGAATAGTCCACCAGCGCTTTCAGATTGAGTGCCTTGCCTTTAAGTTCATTCATTTCAAACCTCCTTGGGGGAATGGAATGTTGGAATACTGGAATAATGGGGTATTGAAACCCATCCAATTCATGCTTATAGCAACCCTCTCTCCACCATTCCAACCTTCCCTTATTCCATCCTTTTAATCTCTCTCAGTTCGCCGTCGAGGCCAATGACGGCTTCTTCGACAACCAGATCGTTACGCCCGCTGCGCCGCACGGCTTCCTTGACCATCATCGTCAGCCCGCCGCAACAAGGAACTTCCATACGAACCACGATCACTTTCGGAATTCCGTTCGACGCTAGAATGGCCGCCAGCTTTTCGACATACCCTTCGGTGCGGTCCAGTTTTGGGCAGGCAATGGCGATCGCACGACCGCGGATAAAGCGCCAGTTCACGTCCGGCGAGGCCGACGGCGAACAAGTGCTGAGTACGACTAACTCGCGGTTTTTAAAAAATGGAGCTTCAATCGGCACCAGATGAAGCTGAGTCGGCCACTGGTTCAGCTCGGACGGAATAACCTGCCCGGAAGCGACCGGCACGGTTGCCACACCGGTTTTCTTTTCGCCAAAACGGATCTGAAGCCCCGGGCAGCCACCGGCGGGCGGGGTCTTTTTCTGCACATGTTTCTGCACGGCGACTTCGTCAAACTCCGGCGCTTCACGTTCAATGATCTTCAGCGCGCCTGTCGGGCATTCCCCGATACAGGCGCCGAGGCCATCACAGAAAACTTCGCTCACCAGTTTTGCTTTGCCGTTTATGATCGCAAGAGCACCTTCGGCACAACCGGTAACGCAGGCTCCGCATCCATTGCATTTTTCTTCGTTTATCTCGATAACTTTACGTTTCATACCTTTTCTCCATTCACTGCAACAGAGTATACCAAACCCTCAAAAAGCCGCATTGACCCGCGTCAAGTTTTGAAACCCATCTGGAACGTTGTAGGGTATGCCCCTACAATAAAAAACTTCCCTATACGGCCGCATCCGGTATTGTCCCGACTTAGAGCTTCGAAGAAGAAAGCACTTAGGGGTTTGTTGCTGGCTTCTCCGTTTCTTCCGACTAAAAGGAAGACTCCGCCCTCTACAACTGGGGTTCCGGTTGTGGAGGGTTTTTGTTTTCGGAGACAAGTGATATCAAAATTTGATGGCGTTTGCCACACACTCTCTCCATCATACCGGCTCATTTTAGGCATCGCCCGGGT
>CAZSSI010000207.1:0-2488 GCA_964609345.1 uncultured Verrucomicrobiota bacterium
GGCTGGTCAGCCGCTCGACATCCAGAACGACGAGTTGCGGGCCGCGGGTTTTCCGGATTTTAGAAACCGCTCCGCCGAACACGCGGTGCGCTTCGACGGCGTCAGTTCCGTTGGCGCGGAGAATCGGCAGACCGTAAAATTCTTTGGCGTCGCCGTCCGGCAGAGAGAAAAAGGTGCGCCCTTTGGACGGAGTCGAAAGCGCGTAGCGGTTGTTCTGGACGACGAAGAGAACCGGAAGTTGCGAGCGGACGGCTTCCGCCACCGCTTCAAAAAATTCGCCTTCCTGTGTGCCGCCATCGCCGATACCGCAATAGACAATGTCGGTGCCGTCCTTGATGGCTTGCGCCACACCGACGGCTTGCAGCGTATTGCTGCCGACGCCGGTCGGGGCGCCGAACATATTCAGTCGACGGTTGCAGGCGAAGCCGGGCATATTGCGGCCTTCGGTCGGCGAGCCGATTTTACCGAGCAAATCGAGTAGCAAATCCTTCTGAGTGACGCCGCGGGCCAGCATTAGGGCGCGGTCGCGGTAGTGGCAATGCAGCCAGTCCGTCGGCGTCAGATGGGGCGCGAGCGCCGCCATGGACTCGTGGCCGGACGAAGGAATATAGAAAAAAGCCTCGCCGCGCTGGGCGGCATCTTCCTGAACGGCGTCGGCTTTACGCGACGCGAGCATGTGACGGTAGAGGCCGGTAAAAAGTTGGGTATTGAGTTTATCCATGTGCGTCGAAATTCTTTAAATGGTGCGGGCATAGTAGGTTGCCGCTCCGGTCAGGTCGAATAAATTTTCCAAAGATTGGGAATTTTGAGACAGTCGTTCCGATGGCTGAGGCGAAACAATTTTTACCGATGAGCCGCGCGGAGATGAAGGCGCGCGGCTGGGACGAGCTGGATGTGCTGATTATCACCGGCGACGCCTATATCGACCATCCGGCGTTCGGCGCGGCGGTGATCGGTCGCGTTCTCGAAGCCGACGGTTGGCGCGTCGGCATTATCGCCCAGCCCGACTGGACAAAGCCGGAATCGCTGACGGTGATGGGCCGTCCGCGCCTGTTTTGCGGAATTACGGCGGGCAATCTCGATTCGATGCTTTCGCACTACACCGCCGCGCGGCGCAAACGCAAAGAAGATTCCTATACGCCGGGCGGCTTGGTCGGCAAACGTCCTAATCTGGCTGGGATGGTTTATACGCAGATGGCGAAGAAGGCGTTTCCGGGCGTGGTGACGGTACTCGGCGGCATCGAAGCGAGTCTGCGGCGCACGGCGCATTACGATTACTGGCAGGACAAATTGCGTCCGTCGATTTTGCAGGATTCGAAAGCCGACCTTCTGGTTTACGGCATGGGCGAGCGGGCAATCCGCGAAGTCGCCCGTCGGATTGACGGTCAAAAACCGCTGGATGCAATCCCCGGAACGGCGCGGCTGCTCGGTGGTAAGGAGTCGGCGGCGCTGAAGGGCGGTTTTTCAGGGCAGGCTGGAAGCCTGCGATACGCACCGCAGGCTTCCAGCCTGCCGACAGAAAAGCACAGCGGCAGGGATGCCGCTTCCACATTTGTTTTGCTGCCGTCGTTTGAGGAATGTCAGGCGGATAAAAAGGCGATGCTGGAACTGACCCGGCTGACCGAACGCGAACAGAATCCGTTTACCGGTAAGCCGTTAGTCCAGTTTCACGGCGCACGCGCCGTGCTGATCGAGCCGCCGGCGAAGCCGCTGACATCGGCGGAGATGGATCGCGTTTATGAACTGCCGTACACGCGACTGCCGCATCCTTCCTATAAAGAGCCGGTTCCAGCGTTCACAATGATTAAGGAATCGGTGACGGTGGTGCGCGGTTGCGGCGGCGGATGCACCTTTTGCGGACTCGGATTGCATCAAGGGCGTTTTCTGACGAGCCGGTCGGAAGATTCGGTGGTGCGCGAAGTGAAAACAATGACGGCGATGCCGTCGTTTTCCGGAACGATCACCGATCTCGGCGGGCCGACGGCGAATCTGTACGGTTGCGCCAACGGCGTCTGCGAAGCATGTAAAGTCTGCCGCCGGGCGAGCTGTCTTTATCCGAAAATCTGTCCGAACCTTGAACTGGACGCAGAATCGGCGATTCATCTGATGAAGCGCGTCCGCGAGATGGCAAAGGTGAAGCATGTTTTCATTCAGTCCGGCATCCGGATGGATGTGGCGCTGAGGAATCCGAACTATATCCGCGAGCTGGCGAAGCACCACGTTTCCGGTCACCTGAAAGTGGCGCCGGAGCATATGCATCCGACCGTGCTGAAGAAAATGCGCAAGCCGGGGCCGGAAACTTTCTGTGAGTTTCAGAAGGTTTTTGAGGAAGAAAACCGCGCGGCGGGCAAGAAGCAGTATCTGGTGCCATACTTTATTTCGAATTTCCCCGGCTCGACCGAAGCGGAGATGAAGGCAGTCGAAAAATTTGTGCGCGCCGAGGAATGGAAACTTCAGCAGGTACAGGATTTTATTCCGCTGCCGATGA
>CAZSSI010000208.1:0-2481 GCA_964609345.1 uncultured Verrucomicrobiota bacterium
GGCCAGAATTTGTCGGTGAGTTTCGAGGCAATCCCTGTCTCCTGCGGTTCAAAACAGTCAGCCAGAATTTTCCAACCGAGGTCGAGCGCCCCTTCGAGCGGAATATTGACGGAGAGCGCCATCATTTCTTTTTCGAAGCGCTCGCCATATTTGAGAAGCTTGGTGTCCCAGCCGCTCATACGGAAGCCCATCGACTGCTTTTCCAACGTTTCTTTATAGGAGGCGTAGAGCTGGATCATGGTGTCCATGATGGTGCGGTGGTCGGCGCGCGTTTTGCCGTTGACCTGCTGTTTCAGACGCGAGAGCGAACCGAACGGTTCGATGCGGCCGTTTTTTAGATAGAACTGCCCTTCAGTGATGTAGCCGGTGTTGTCCGGAACCGGATGGGTCACGTCGTCGCCGGGCATGGTGGTGACCGCCAGAATGGTAATCGAGCCGGCACCTTCAAAGTCGACCGCTTTTTCGTAGCGCGAGGCAAGCTGTGAGTAAAGGTCGCCGGGATAGCCGCGGTTCGACGGAATCTGCTCCATGGTGATAGCAACTTCTTTCATCGCGTCGGCAAAGTTGGTCATGTCGGTGAGAAGCACCAGCACCCGCTTGTTCTGCAGGGCGAACTGCTCGGCGGTCGCCAGCGCGATGTCGGGAACCAGCATGCACTCCACGACCGGATCGGCGGCGGTGTGCACATAAAGCACCGAGCGCGAGAGTGCGCCGTTTTCTTCGAGGTAGTCACGGAAGTAAAGGTAGTCATCATGCTTCAGACCCATACCACCGAGAATGATGATGTCGACTTCGGCCTGCAGGGCGATGCGCGCCAGCAGTTCGTTGTAGGGTTCACCGGCGACCGAGAAAATCGGCAGCTTCTGCGACTCAACCAGCGTGTTGAACACGTCAATCATCGGAATCCCGGTGCGAACCATGTTGCGCGGAATAATGCGCTTGGCGGGATTGACCGACGGTCCGCCGATCGGAATCATGTTTTCGGTCGGCTGTGGTCCGTTATCGCGCGGAACGCCGCTTCCGGTAAACACGCGGCCCATCAAGTTTTCTGAAAACGGAATCTGCATCGTGCGTCCGAGGAAGCGAACTTTTGAATCAGTCGAAACGCCGCGCCCGCCAGCGAAAACCTGAAGGTAAACGCGAGGGCCTTCGAGACGAATAACCTGCGCCAGCGACGTACCGAATCCGGACTCGACCTGTGCCAATTCGCCGTAAATGATCCCTTCAGCACTGACCACGATAACGTTGCCGGCGATCTGTTCAATACGATGATAAACCTTTTGCATAACTCACTTCTCCAATCCAAAATCTCTGTCCACTTCCGCCTCGATCTCTTCGATGCTCGGCAGCGACGATCTCAACGCATTCGGCAGATGCTGCGTAATCAAATATTCGCTGACACCAATCGGCTTATGAACATCCTTCAGGGAATATTCCACCACCGTATCGTTCTTCGATTTGCAAATCAAAATCCCGATGGTCGGATGATCCCCGTCCGCCTTCAGAAGGTTATCAACCGCCGAAATATAGAAATTCAACTTGCCGGCAAACTCCGGCTTAAACTTATCGGTTTTCAGCTCAACCACCACGTAGCAGTGGAGCCGCACGTGATAAAACAACAGATCCGCAAAAAACTCGTCGCCGCCGACTTCCAGCCGGAACTGACGGCCCATAAACGAAAACCCCGCGCCCAGCTCCAGCAGGAAACGGGTCAAATGGTCGGTCAGCGCATCTTCCAGCTCTTTTTCATCGTGCCGCTCGCGCAACATCAGGAAATCAAAATTGTACGGATCCTTCAGCGTTTGAATCGCCAGATCGGATTGCGGAGCCGGGAGCGTCGCCTCAAAATTGGTGATCGCCTTGCCGTCCCGCCGATACAGCCCGCTCTCAATCTGATGGGTCAAAACCGCCCGCGACCAATTGTTTTCGATGGTCTTCCGGACGTAGAACAAGGCTTCGGAAAAATCCTCAATTTTCTGAATAATGAGTATGTTATGCCACCACGGAATTTGTGCGACAAGTTGTCGCACAGACTCATTCGAACTCAATTGCGAAGCAACCTGCTTCGCAATTTGGGCAACAACTTGTGGCCCAATTGGATTCCAAAAACAAACCCACTGCCGCATTAATTCTAAGTTGCGTTTTGAAAACCCTTTAAGCTCAGGAAAATCGGCCAGCAGGTCGCGGCTCATCTGCTCCAAAAAGCCGTCGCCCCATTTGGCCTCGCGCTGCTTTTCAATAATCTGCTCTCCCAAATCCCAGTACAGCGTCAACAGCTCCTGGTTCACCCGGACGGCGGCCTTAATCTGCGCCGACTGAATCCTCTGCTTCACATCCTTAAGGAACGCCGAATAATCGGCGTTCCGGACAAGCTTGATGTTTTCTGTCTGAGTCATTTGGTGAAATCTTATTCGTAACTGGTAACTTCCGCGATCTGGTGATCGAGCTGCTCCTGCTGTTTTTTAAATTCGTCCGAGTTGA
>CAZSSI010000209.1:0-2451 GCA_964609345.1 uncultured Verrucomicrobiota bacterium
TGCTGGCCGGTATAGATCGCAAGTTGACGGCCCGCATGCAAGGCCGCCGCGGTCCGCCGGTGCGGCAGGCTTTCTACGATGTCGCCAAGCTTTGGGGCAAAGAGAGCATCGTCGTCCGCCGCTCGCAGAATTTCTATATTCTGTTCTTTTTCCTCTTCGTTGTTTTCACCGGTGCGCTGTTCTTCTGCGGTTCCGACCTGTTGCTGGTGATTTTCTCGCTGACACTGGCCGGAATTTTTCTCGTCCTTGCGGCCTACAAAGCGAGTTCGCCCTACAGCTTCATCGGAGCTGAGCGCGAGCTGATTCAGATGGTCGCCTATGAGCCGATGGTGCTGATGGCCGCGGTCGGTATGTACATGACCACCGGCAGTTTTAGGATCGACGATATTTTCATCAACGCCAGTCCGGCCAATTCACTCAAGCTGCTCCTGATCTTTATCGGATTCCTCTACATTCTGGAAATCAAGTTCCGCAAGTCGCCGTTCGATTTATCGACATCGCACCACGCCCATCAGGAACTGGTAAAAGGGATTACCACCGAATTTTCAGGCAAGATGCTGGCGCTGATCGAAATTGCCCACTGGTACGAGAACGCCGTTCTGTTCGCGTGGGTTGGCCTATTCTTCGCCTTCAACCTATGGGTCGGTGCCGCCGCCATGGTGCTGGTCTTCTTCTTCATGATTTTCGTCGACAACACCTTTGCCCGCCTGAAGTGGCAGATGGCGATCAAGAGCGCATGGGCGGTAACGATGGTGCTGGCGGTGGCCAACCTGATTCTTTTAGCCCTTTGGAAATGAAAGGAACACCTGCATGACCGCCTTTAAAAAGTCCCCCTGGGTGATCCATTACGATGCGTCGAGCTGTAACGGCTGCGACATCGAAGTGCTCGCCTGCCTGATGCCCAACTTTGACGTGGAGCGTTTCGGCATCATCAACACCGGCAATCCCAAGCACGCCGACATCTTTCTGGTCACCGGTTCGGTCAACGTCCAGAACGCGCCGGTTGTTCGCAATATCTACGCCCAGATGCCCGAGCCGAAGGTGGTCGTTGCCATCGGCATCTGCGGCACGTCCGGCGGTATCTTTCGCGAATGCTACAATGTTCTCGGCGGTATCGACACGGTGATCCCCGTCGATGTCTATGTTCCGGGCTGCGCAGCCCGTCCAGAAGCGATCATCGACGGAGTCGTTCGCGCTCTCGACATTCTGGAAATGAAGCACCGGTTTATGCAAACCTCCGCCAGTGCGGTCGGCGGCGGGGTTATGATCAACCGGGCAAACCAGAAGGATATTCCTGAAATTCTGACACTGCAGAAGATCGCTTACCGGAGTGAAGCCGAGCTTTATGGCGACGCCAGCGTTCCGGCACTCAGTCAGACACTGGAAGAGATCACCGCTGACTTCGACCAGACCATTTTTCTTAAGGCCGTTGCCAACGGTAAGATCATCGGTTCGGTTCGCGGCCGCCGCGACGGCGACACCGCTCACATCAGCCGAGTGGTCGTTCATCCGTATTTTCAGGGCAAGGGGCTGGCCACCCGGTTGGTTCGTCAGATCGAGCAGGAGGTTGGCGATGTCCGCACCTATGAGGTTTTTACCGGCCATCAGAGTCTGCGGAACCTGCACCTTTATGAAAAAATGGGTTACCGGCAGGTCCGGACCGAACCGTTCACCCCGACGGTGAATTGGGTTTATTTGCAGAAGGAGCGCACATGATCGAAGAACAAACAATTATCACCGTCATGCCGGAAACGCTTGTGGCTGAAACGCGGAAAATGAAAGAGCAGGGGTACCGGCTCGTGCAAATCTGTGTCACTCGGCTGGGTGAAGAACTTCAGCTGGACTACAGCTTCGATCTCAACCGCCGGTTCGTCAACTTCCGCTTTCTCCAGCCGAAGCTCACCGCCCGCGTCCCGAGTGTCAGCGGCATCTACTGGTGCGCCTTCGCCTACGAGAACGAGATCAGCGACCTGTTCGGCGTTCAGGTGGATGGCAATGTCCTCGATTTTAAAGGTAACTTTTACAAGACCGCCATGAAACATCCGTTCATTCAAGACGCCGCGCCGGCTTCCGTTCCGGCTCTGGCCAAACCGGAGGTCAAATAATTATGGGCACTCGCACAATCATTCCTTTCGGCCCGCAGCACCCGGTGCTTCCGGAGCCGATTCATATCGACCTGATCGTCGAAGACGAAAAAGTAGTCGAGGCGGTTCCGTCCATCGGCTTCATTCACCGCGGACTGGAACGGCTCGTTGAGAAGAAGGACTATATTGAGTACGTTTACGTCGCCGAGCGCATCTGCGGCATTTGCAGCTTCATCCACGGCCAGACCTACTGCCAAGGGATCGAAGAGATCATGAAGATCGAGATTCCGACCCGCGCCAAATACCTGCGCACGATCTGGGGCGAGCTTTCCCGTATTCACAGCCATCTGCTGTGGGCCGGTCTGAT
>CAZSSI010000210.1:0-2436 GCA_964609345.1 uncultured Verrucomicrobiota bacterium
AGATCAACGGCAACAGGCCGTCCAAACTTTGGATGGCGGAAGCTGAGTCCGGAAGCATGCAAGGCCTGACGTTCCATCCGTAACCGTGCGCGGTCGGCATCCGTCAGGGTGTCTTTGCAAAAGCGCAGGAAGAGGGTTTCGTCCACGCCGTAGAGTTTGTCGCCGACAATCGGGTAGCCCAGCGCCAACAGCGTGGCGCGGATCTGATGGAGCCGTCCGGTGTGCGGCTCCGCTTCGATCAGCGCGATCTCGCCGCACTGTTTGATCAACCGGAATTTGGTTTCCGCCCATTCGGCATCCGCGGACGGCGACGCGTTGGACATTCCGCCTGCAATGAACTTCCGCTTTTTGCGGATGGCGGATTCCACGTCAGCCACCAGCCAACCGGCGGTTTCGATTTCAGCTGAAAAGGCCTTCGCCTCGACCAGCGCTTTGTAGCGCTTCACAACCTTGCGGCCAGAAAACTGTTTACGGCAGTTTTCGGATGCCGCCAGATTTTTGGCGATAACAACCAGTCCAGAGGTTTCGCGGTCGATCCGGTTGACGAACATGAAATCGCTCAGCCCCTGCTCCTTTTTGAGCCACGCCCAGAGCGTATGGTTGAAATAGCGTCCGCCCGGATGACACGGAAGATTGCCGCTCTTGTTGACCAGTAGAAGATCGGCGTCGTCAGAAATGATGCCGATATTGAAATCGACCGGCGGCTCTGGGCGACTGTCAGCTTCATAGCTCAACCGGTCGCCGGTTTTTAAAGACGAATCGGAAGCACATGGCTGATCGTTGACCGTCACGAATCCAGCTTCGATGCGGTCGAACCAGCCAGCGCGGTCGTGATACGGAAAACGCGCGGTGAGGAAATCAGCCACCGCTGTTCCGTCCGCCGTTTCCGGAACTTCAAAAACCATTTCTCGTTTCATTGCGCTTCTTATAGCAGAAAAGATGGCGAAAAGTTCCTTCCAATTTTTGGACAAAGCGACGGAGGATGGTTACACTTCCCGCATGAAGACGCGCGAAGTCATCGTGAACGACAAGATGCAGACGGGTTACCGTTATTTCCTGACGGAACCGGCAGGGCGCAACTTTAATCCGGAGTTTGAGCCGGAATTGACGCCTAAGCAAATGCTCGAACTCGGCGTCTTCGGCGGAAAGTACATGACCGACTGCCGCGCCGAATTTCCGAAGTCGTGGTTCGCCAAAGCAAAGCTTTCGCCCGACAAGTGCGACCCGACGCTCAACTATTTCAAAATCAACGCTTCCAAGCCGCTTTCATACTGGCGCGAAAAAGGATGGATTGACGACGATGACCCGCGCGGCTGGTTCCAGTGGTACTGCCGCTATTACGCCGGACGCAGGCACCCCGACGACGAACGTCAGATTAAACGCTGGAAAGCGATGCGCCGCCATATCGCGCAGATCGACAAAAACTGCACTCCCGGCGACCTTTCCTGCCGCCGGAAGCAGCGTCAGGCCCTTCTCCATTGGGCCTACGACAGCCGACGGATATGATGCTTCTCCTTTGCTTCTTGGCCTCTTTGCGGTTATTTTCTTCCCCATGAAAATTTTGTGTTGCGGATTTTTTCCGGCGCTTCAGCGCACGATTGAATACGACGCGTTCCGTCCGTATGAGGTGAACCGCGCCCGCAAGGTATCCGTCGACGCCAGCGGCAAGGCGACCAATACAGCCCGGGTACTGAAAATTCTCGGTGCTGACCCGCTGATGCTCAGTTTTGCCGGCGGCGGCAACGGCGACATCGTCCGCGATCTGCTCGAAAAGGAACAGCTCCCTTGCCGTTGGGTCGAAACCAAAGCCGAAACCCGTATCTGCCAGACGCTGCTTTCCGGCGACCACGACGGCTGTACCGAACTGGTCGAAAACACGACGCCGCTCTCCACCGCCGAATGGAAAAAAATTGTCAAAATTTTCACGGAACTCGACGGCGATTTCGATCGCATCGTTTTTTCCGGCAATCTGCCGCCGCATGCGCCGCAGGATATTTATGCCGAACTGCTGTCGCTGACGGACGGTAAAAAAGTTCTGATCGATACGTATGGAGCACCACTGCTCGCCGCGCTGGAGCACCGCCCTGCTGTGGTGAAGATTAATACCGAGGAGCTTCGCAGCACCTTCAAAAGCAAAGCCCCAATTGAAGAGCTGGCAGAAGAACTGATGTCGCTCGGCGCAGGCGCTGTGGGCATTACGCAGGGCAAAGCGCAAGCCTTGCTGTTTATTCCCGGCGCGGCGTACACCTTTACTGTTCCGGCGGTAAAAGCGCTCAATCCAATCGGAAGCGGAGACTCTGCCAACGCCGGAACCGCCTACGCGCTGGCCAAAGGTCATTCACTGGTTGAAGCGTTTGTATTCGGTCTTGCCTGCGGAACCTCCAACGCCATGAACATTGAACCAGGCCTGGTGAAACTCGATCAAATCGCCGAACT
>CAZSSI010000211.1:0-2426 GCA_964609345.1 uncultured Verrucomicrobiota bacterium
GCGTAGTCGGTGATTTCGTCGTATTCCTCCGCCGTCAGCGGTCGGTTCAGTTCCGGAATTCCGAAGGCTTTGTACTGCGGGGAATACTGCGACATGATGCTGACGGAAATTTCCGGCGAGAGTTCCGCCAAAAACTTTAGACAGGCTTTGCTGTTTTCGAGCTGGCCCGGCAGTACGAGGTGGCGGACGAGCAGTCCGCGCCTGGCGACGCCGTCGTCGTCCAACTCCAGCAGTCCGACCTGATCGAGCATTTCGCGCAGAACGCCGGGAATGACGTCGGCATAATCGTCCGCCGCCGAAAACTTCCGTCCGAGCGTGTTATTCATATACTTAATGTCCGGCAGGTAAATATCGACCAGCCCGCGGATTTGCCGGAGCGCTTCGACGGAGTCGTAACCATTGGAGTTGTAGACGACTGGAACGGTAAGTCCTTTTTGCCGAGCCGCTTGAATGGCGTCGGCCATTTGATAAATCATGTGCGACGGCGAGACGAAGTTGATGTTGTGCGCGCCTTCGAACTGCAGCCGGAGCATTTCGTCGGCCAGCTCTCCGGTCGTCAGCGTCCGGACTTTTGTGTTTTGAAATTCCTGACTGATCTGCCAGTTCTGACAGAAGACGCAGCGCAAATTGCATCCGGCGAAAAAAATCGTTCCGGAGCCGCGCGTACCGGAGATCGGCGGTTCTTCACCGAAGTGCAGTCCAGCGTGCGAAAGCAGAATGTCGCCGCCGACCTTGCAGAAGCCGGTCTGGCTGGCCAGCCGGTTGACGCCGCACCGGCGCGGACAGCATTCGCAGCGGTTCAACTGTTCTGAAAAGGTCTGTTTCACGGCGGCGTTTATAAGGAAGAACCCGGCCGGGCGCAACCGGCGGATACTTTTTTCGTGTCATGGCGGCCTCCTATGCGTATTGTCCCCGCCGATGATCACAATTATTCCAGCGATAGATTTGAAGGGCGGCAAATGCGTACGCCTGCGGCAGGGCTTAGCGAACAAGGAGACGGTTTATTCCGATTCTCCGGTCGAAATGGCCAAACACTGGGTGCGGGCGGGCGGCGAATTTCTGCATGTCGTGGATCTCGACGGCGCGTTTGCGGGCCGGCCGGTTCATACCGAGGTTCTGCGCGAAATCTGCGCGGCGATTAAGATTCCGGTCGAGATCGGCGGCGGAATCCGCACGGATGAAGACATTGAAACGCTGCTGGCGACCGGCGTATGCCGTGTCATTCTGGGAACCCGCGCCTGCGAACATCCCGAGGAGCTGGCCCGGCTGGTTAAAAAGTTTGGTGGCGAGCGGATCGCAGTCGGCATTGATGCGCGCGGCGGCAAGGTTCAAACCAAAGGCTGGGTGGAAACGACGAATATCGAAGCGGTTGACCTGGCGAAGAAAGTGGATGCGGCCGGCGTCGGCACCATTATTTACACCGACACGGCCCGCGACGGAATGCTCGACGGCGTAAACGCTTTTGAAATGGGCAAAATCTGCTCGGCGGTTTCGTGCGGTGTGGTCGCCTCCGGCGGAGTTTCCGGCGTCGAAGATATTCAGCGGCTGGCCGCGCTGAACTGCGATAATCTGACTGGTGCCATTGTCGGCAAAGCGCTTTACGAAAAGGCCGTCACTGTCCGGCAACTCAAAAAAGCGGCGCAGTAGTTCGTATTGCGTATTTCGTACTGCGTATTGCTTCGGATGGGAAACTTCTTTTTTTGGCGCGGTCATTTCCAATACGAAATACGTAGTACGCAATAATCCCAACGCATTTTAAACGCATTTGCGCTTGATGGCGCGGGGCCGAAACGCCATATTTCGCGGCTCTTTTATAAAGGAATAGACCCGAACCCAAACGAGGACAGAACCATGGCCAGAACAGTACCAATGTCAAAAGTCCGTAATATCGGAATTATGGCGCACATCGACGCCGGCAAAACCACCTTCAGCGAACGCATTCTTTTTTACTCCGGCAAGTCGCACAAAATCGGCGAAGTGCATGACGGCGCCGCCGTCATGGACTGGATGGTGCAGGAGCAGGAACGCGGTATCACCATTACGTCCGCCGCAACCAGCACCATGTGGGGCGACCACATGATCTCGCTGATCGACACCCCCGGACACGTGGACTTCACCATGGAAGTGGAGCGCTCGCTGCGCGTCCTCGACGGCGCCATCGCGCTGTTCTGCGCCGTCGGCGGTGTTCAGCCTCAGTCCGAAACCGTTTGGCACCAGTCCGAAAAATACAGCGTTCCAAAAATTGCATTCGTCAACAAGATGGACCGCGTCGGCGCCGATTTCTTCGGTGTAGTCGAAGGCATCCAGAAGGAACTGGGCGGCAATGCCGTACCGGTAACGATTCCGATCGGCGCAGCCGACGAGTTTATCGGCATCATCGACTTGGTCAAGATGGTCGCGGTCTATTACGCCGAAGAAAACAAAGG
>CAZSSI010000212.1:0-2421 GCA_964609345.1 uncultured Verrucomicrobiota bacterium
GGTCGAGTCCGGCGAGGTCTTTGCGGATGGCGACGTTTTTAAATCCGGATTTTTGTAGCAACTGGCAAACCGCCTGTCCCTGATCGTAGCCCATCTCGAGAAACAGCCCGCCGCCCGGCTTCAGAATCCGCGCCGCCTGTTCAACCAGCTGACGAATCAAGTCGAGGCCGTCCGCTCCGCCGTCGAGCGCCAGCTTTGGTTCAAAATCACGCACCGACGGATCCAGCGTTTTGCAGACATCAGAAAGAATGTACGGCGGATTGGAAACGATGATGTCGAATTCTAAGTTGGTAGGGACGGCTGTCCCAGCCGTCCGCGGACGCCTCGGAGATGCGTCCCTACCTTTCTCCATAAAACACGAGAGCAAATCGCTTTCCAAAGTTTTGAACCGTCCGCCAAATCCCAGCCGCTCCGCATTTTCTTTTGCCAGCGCCAGCGCATCCGGCGAAATATCGACACCGAATACTTGTGCGTTCGGCAGTTCTGCCAGCAGAGCCAGCGCGATGCAGCCAGTACCAGTGCCGACGTCCGCGATCTTTAATGTGGAAGCGGCATCCTGCCGCTGAGCCCAGCGGCAGGATGCCGCTTCCACCATATCTAAAACAGCCTGAACGAGAAGTTCAGTCTCAGTCCGCGGAATCAGCGCGCGCCGGTCGCAGCGGATTTCCAAACCCCGGAAATCGACGTGGCCAATGATGTACTGGATCGGCTCGCCCTGCTCCGCGCGGACAATCAGTTTTTCGAGTTCCGCCGTCTGCTCCAGCGTGATGGTTTTAAAATAGATTTCGAGCGGCTTGCATCCGAGAACGTGCGCCGCCAATTCTTCGACCGCGCGTTTCGCGTTCCCGCTTCCCGCCACCGCCAGCCGCACTTCAAACTGTCTGATCAAATCGTTCATTTCTGGTTGCAGACTGTAGGCTCGCCCCCCGCACTGGGCGAGAAATTAAAAGCCGAGCAGGACCTTCCGCCATCCACATCCACCCCCCAAGTAGGCTTTATGCGGCAAAACCGCCCCCTGATTTTATTGCACAGCATAAAGACTACTTCAAACCTGCATAAGGACTACTTCGCCTGAAAAACAAAAAACAGGAGTTTCCATAAAGAACTGAAAATTAAGTAGTTCCGGCTGGCCTCTCTAAAAACGCCGCGCTACATTCCAGCTGTCTTTAATCAACCCATTAAAAACCTGAAGTAAGGCTAATAACACTGTTGGACCCCGGACATTATGAAGAGACTGATGGCAACCGGATTGATCCTTGTGTGCCATGCGGCTGTCTTTGTCGGCATCTATTTCGGTCGGATCAATGGGTTGGTGATGTGCGGTTCGGATATCGCGCTGTTCGTCATCCCATTTGTTGTGGCGACGGCCGCATATGCGGCCGTCTTCTTCAGGATGATCCAGACGCAAAACGTGTGGACAAGAGGCATGCTCGTCGCGATTATCTGTTCGGTTGCTGGAGCTATCTCAACGATCGTTGGGATGGCAATCGCGTTCAACCTATGGGGAACATGAAAGACTGAGCGTCCAACAACGGCCTCCTCGCGTATTTGCCTCCCTGTGGTCGGCAAAACGGAGAGGCCGGGCGTTCATCCCGGCTGATTTTCCAACTCCTGACTTCTGTCTCCCGGCAAGCCGCTACGCGCCGATGCCGTACTTGATACATTCTTCGAGGGCGTAGCGGTCGGTGCAACCGGCGACGTAGTCGCAGACGGTGCGCATGAGTCCTTCTTCCGGAATCCGCGTCTGGGCTTTTTTACCCATCGCTTCCGGTTGTTTGACGTAGTGCAGGAAAAGTCCGCGCATCAGAGCGACGGCTTCACGGTTGGCGTCCAAAACCGCCGGATGTTCGTAGAGCTGCCGGTACATAAACTTTGAAAATTCGTCGAGCATTCCGCCCATTTCATCGCCAAAGGTAATCAGCCGTTCCGGCGCATTCATGACATCGGCGATGGTGTGCGGATTGTGTTTCTCAATCCGGAGGTGTCCTTCGCGCAAAACTTCCTGCGCCTGCAGATCGAGCAGGTTGCGGATGGTGATGCGCAAAAAATGTCCGTCGTCGAGTGCGGCGTACTGCTCGCGGGTTCGGGCGGCGGCCAGTTTCCAGAAGGCCTGCTGTTCGAGCTGGCCGAGCGTAATGAGCCCGGCTTCGAGGCCGTCGTCCACATCGTGAGCATGATAGGTGATGTCGTCGGCGATGTCGGCGATTTGCGCTTCCAGATATTGGAACGGGCCGATCGGATGGCCGTCGAGCTGCGCGCCGGGGTTGGCCGCCTGATGTTTAAGCAGTCCGGCGCGCACTTCCCATGTGAGGTTCAGTCCGGGAAAACCGGGATACTGGTATTCCAGTTTTTCAACCGCACGCAGACTTTGAAGATTATGGTCGAAGCCGCCGTGTTCCTTCATGAGGTCGTCGAGAACGT
>CAZSSI010000213.1:0-2403 GCA_964609345.1 uncultured Verrucomicrobiota bacterium
AACGTCGGCACGATAAAGACAATCAGTCCGGTGGAAATAATCAGCGCAACGCAGATCACGACGGTCGGATACATCATGGCCGACTTCACTTTGGCTCGCAGACGGTTGGAGGCTTCCAGAAAGGTGGCTACGCGCTCGCACGTTTCCGCCAGCATACCCCCCGTTTCACCGGCGCGCATCATGTTAACGTAAAGCTCGTCGAAAACCTGGGGGTATGCGCTGAGCGAGTCTGAATACATAGCCCCTCCCTCAACATTGTTCCTCACGCTGGCAAGAACGATGCGGAAGTTTTTGTTTTCGGTCTGACCCTCAAGCGCGACGATCGATTGCACCAGCGGCATCCCCGATGAGAGCATGGCCGCCATTTGGCGGGAGTACATCGGCACCTCTTTTAACCGGATCTTCCGGGAGCCGCTCACCTTTTTTATTACCGTTTTTTTTGCTGTTGCCATAACAAGTTCCTTATTACCCGGTCGTTACTCTTAAAATTTCATCAATCGTTGTTAGTCCGTCGCGCACCCGGGAAAGGCCGGTTTCTCGCAAGCTCTTCATGCCGTTGCGCACAGCCACTTCCCGCAGGGCGCTCGCCTCTGATGTTTCTAGAATCTTCGCCCTGACCTCATCGTTAATCAGAAGAATTTCCATGATTGCACCGCGTCCTTTATAGCCCAGTCCGCCACATTTTGGACAGCCTTTGGCTGCGAAAAAGGTGGTCTCCTTAAACTGGTCTGGATCAAGACGATTGAAACGCATCGTCTTTTCCGGAATTTGAACGGCCTGTTTGCAGAAGGGACAGAGTTTGCGGTAAAGACGTTGAGCCTGCGTCATCACCAGCGATGACGAAAGCATGAACGGCTCAATGCCCATGTACGCCATACGGGCAATCGCACCGGCGGCATCGTTGGTGTGCAGCGTACTGATCACCAAATGTCCTGTCAGTGCGGCCTGCACCGCGATGGAGGCGGTTTCGTTGTCACGGATTTCCCCGATCATCACAATATCGGGGTCCTGACGCAGAATAGAACGCAAGCCGGCGGCGAACGTCAGGCCGACTTCGGGGCGCGCCTGCACCTGATTGATTCCGCCCAGCTGATACTCCACCGGGTCTTCCACGGTGATGATATTCACATCCTCGGTGTTCAACTCCTGCAACGCCGAATAAAGCGTGGTCGTCTTGCCGGATCCGGTCGGACCGGTTACCAGCAACATACCGTGCGGCTTGGCAATAGCGTATTTCAAATCATCCAGCGCCTTTTGCTCCAGACCCAGCGCCTCCAGATTGGGGGCGAGCGCGGTTTTGTCCAGAATACGCATTACGATTTTCTCGCCGTGCACGGTCGGCAGATAACTGATGCGCAGATCCACCTCTTTGCCCAGCGCCTTAATTTTAAAGCGCCCGTCCTGAGGAATGCGCCGCTCTGCAATGTCGAGGTTCGCCATGATTTTTATGCGCGATGAAATGGCTGACTGCACACTCTTTGGCGGGCTGGGGTTTTCATAGAGTATGCCATCCACGCGGTAGCGCAGCCGGATTTTCTTTTCCATCGGCTCGATATGGATGTCGCTCGCATGTTTGCGAAGAGCTTCAATCAAAATTGAATTCACAATACGCACGACCGGAGCATCTTCAGCGCTGTTGAGCATTTCATCGAGATTATCAGCGCTTGTAGCATCATGGCCGACCTCCAGTTCGCTATCGTCTTCCATGTCCCGGAGGATATCTTCCAGTCCGATCGAACTTTCTTTGGTCGCGCCTTCCAGTGCGCCGAGCACATCCTTCGGGTCGGCAATCACCGGGAATATCTGGTAGTCAATCTGCGTTTTGAGATTTTCGATCCCCATGATATTGAACGGATCCGCCACTGCGACGGTGAGCAGTTTGCCGGTTTTGCACAGCGGAAGCATCTTTAGCTGTGCCCAGACAGCACGCGGAACCATTTCTACCAGTGACGGATCAATCTGAAAGCCATCCAGACTGATCGGAGTCATTTCCAGATATTCCGCCTTGGTCAGCAACATGACCGACGCGGGGACAACGCCTTGACTGACCAGAACCTCTTCGAGCGGCGTACCGCTCTTCTCGGCCTCTGTTTGCGCAGTCATTAGCGCGTCTTCCGGCACCGGAAAACGGGAAAAGAGAACTTCCATTAAGGTTCTGTACGCTTTGTCGCTCATAATTTACTTTAATTAAGTTGTCGGAGCAGAAACAGTGCCAAACACGCGGCTACGATAAACGTTCCTAGTGGCGGAAACAAGCAGGGAGATGGCGGAGAATTGTAATAATCCTAGAAAGGAAAATGGAACCACTGATTTTCACTAATCATCACTGATAATAAGGGACTTGATAAAAAGTGATCCGCACCATCAGGGTGAGAAGGACAGACGCCGAACATAAATTAAAAA